>CAMYKF010000735.1 GCA_947258905.1 uncultured Pirellulaceae bacterium
GATCATTCTGCCGCGTGCGGCCCGCAGCGGCGTGGTGCTGGGCGACGAACTGCAGGCTCCCGGACTGTGGATGGAACGCTGGTTCTCCCTGCTGGGCGCCGTGTGTCTGCATTTGCTGGTGATGGGCATACTCGTCCTGATCCCTTACCGCTACCTGTCCGTCGGCGAGACGAGTGAGGGTGAAGAAGTCGTGCTGGGCCAGTTTGCGACGCCGCAACTGACCAACAACGCCCGGCAAACGATGCCCTCGGAATCCACCACGATTGACAGCCAGCAACGACTCGTTGATCTGTTTTCCGACAAGATGATTTCGTCATCCAGTCTTTCCACGGCCCAGCCACACAACCTGCAGGCGCTGGCACCCAGCGCCGGACAACAGGGCGATTTTGACCTGCGATCGGACGAGCGGCCCGGCGAAGACGACCGGGAGTTTGAGGAGTTCGAGCAACTGGTGGCGCAGATGCGGCAGGATGGTCTGGAGATCGTTATCACGTTTGACAGCACGGGCAGCATGGAAGGCGAAATTCTTGAGGTCAAAAACAAGATCGAACGCATGGGTGCCGTGCTGTTTCGCATGATTCCCAAAACGCGGATCAGCGTTTGCACTTACCGCGATGTGGGCGACCGGTATGTCGTGCAGGGGCTGCCGCTGACCGACAACCTCGGCGACATCGTGAACTTTCTCGAGTCAGTCTCGGCGGCCGGTGGCGGTGATGATCCGGAAGCCGTCAATGCAGGGCTGGAGTGGGCGATCCGGCAAAACCAGTTTCGTCCCGCCGCACGCAAGGTGATTTTGCTGTTCGGTGATGCGCCGCCACACGCGGCCGACCACGATTACTGCCTGCGTATGGCCAGCGAGTTTCGCCGCAAATATCATGGGGTCATCAGCACGGTCACTTGCCATTCAGGGCAACGCCTGCCGGCTTTTATCGAGATTGCGCAGATGGGCGGTGGCGAGGCGTTTCTGACTCGCAACGAGCGCGAAATCATGACGCAGCTGATCATTCTGGTGTTCGGCAGCAAGTACCGCGAGAAGGTCCTGGAGGCCTTTCATCTGCTGGACCGCTAAAGCCCGGCCCCGGCCTTCGAAAGCCTGCAGATCGCCACGCCTGACCCCGGTGTTTCGCGTTGTGAGAAACCAGCCCTCCGACTATAGTGCGAGATTGACCCGATATTTTGTGCTTCGCCGCCAGGACCGCTATTTCATGTCCAATCTACAGTCCCAACCCGATGCCGAGGCCGCCAGCGAGGGTCCGCTGGACCAGTATCGATTGACCCACCTCAAACAACTGGAAGCCGAGAGCATCCACATCATGCGCGAGGTCGCGGCCGAGTTCAGCAACCCGGTGATGCTGTATTCCATCGGCAAGGACTCCTCGGTCATGGTGCATCTGGCCATGAAGGCGTTTTATCCCGCCAAGCCCCCGTTTCCGCTGATGCACGTGGATACTACCTGGAAATTCCGCGAGATGTACGAGTTCCGTGACAGCTACACCAAAAAGGAACTGGGCCTCGAGGTCATCACGTATGTCAACGAGGAAGGTCTCAAACTGAAACTGTACCCAACCGACAACAGCACCAAACACGTCAGCGTCATGAAGACCGACGCCCTCAAGCAGGCGCTGGACAAATATGAATTCGATGCGGCCTTTGGCGGCGCCCGACGGGATGAGGAAAAATCCCGCGCCAAGGAACGGGTGTTCTCATTCCGCGACCGCAATCACCGCTGGGATCCCAAAAACCAGCGGCCCGAATTGTGGAACCTGTACAACACCCGCGTCAACAAGGGCGAAAGTATCCGGGTATTCCCGCTCAGCAACTGGACCGAACTGGACATCTGGCAATACATCCACATGGAAAACATTCCCATCGTGCCGTTGTATTTTTCCGCAGAACGGCCCGTCGTGCTGCGCAACGGAGTCCTGGTCATGGTCGACGACGATCGACTGGAATTGCAACAGGGCGAAGAGCCGATGAACAAGGTGGTGCGTTTTCGCACCCTCGGCTGCTATCCGCTGACGGGCGCCGTGGAATCCGAGGCCACGACACTGCCCCAGATCATCCAGGAAATGCTGCTTGCCACCACCTCCGAACGTCAGGGCCGGGCGATCGACCATGACGAAGAAGGCAGTATGGAAAAACAGAAAATCGAAGGTCATTTCTAGCGCCCGCGAGGCTAGCGCCCGCGAGGCGCGTTCATCACCGCGCCCGTGACCTGTTACCCCTGACGGAATCTCCCTGTGTCTCACCAATCCGAACTGATCGCCACCGACATCAACGCCTACCTTGCCGAGCACGAGCGCAAGGAGCTGTTGCGTTTTATCACCTGTGGCAGCGTTGATGACGGCAAGAGTACGCTGATCGGCCGCTTGCTGTACGACTCGAAACTGATTTACGAAGACCAACTGGCCAAGATCGAAAAGGATTCGCAGATCCACGGCACGCTGGGTGGCGATTTCGATCCCGCGCTGCTCACCGACGGACTGCGGGCCGAACGCGAACAGGGCATCACAATCGATGTGGCCTACCGCTATTTCTCGACTGCCAAACGCAAGTTTATCATCGCCGATACGCCAGGCCACGTGCAGTACACACGCAACATGGCAACCGGCGCTTCGACGGCAGACCTCGCAGTCATTCTGGTAGACGCCCGCCACGGAATTCTCGAACAAACACGTCGTCACAGCTTTATCGTTTCGCTGCTGGGCATCCGGCACATCCTGGTGGCCATCAACAACATGGATCTCGTCGATTACAGCGAAGAGGTTTACGACCGGATTCGCGAGGATTACCGGGGGTTCGCCGCACGACTGGATATCCCCGACCTGCACTTCATTCCAATCAGTGCCCTCAAGGGCGACAACGTGGTCGAGCAGAGCGAGAACATGACGTGGTACCACGGTTCCACGCTGATGAACTTCCTGGAGTCTGTGTACATCGGTTCGGACCGCAACCTGCAGGATTTTCGCTTCCCCGTGCAGATTGTGTTGCGGCCGAATCTCGATTTCCGTGGATTTGCCGGCACGATCAGTTCGGGCATCGTGCGTGTTGGCGACGAAATCGTGACGATGCCGTCACGCAAGAAGAGCCGCATCAAGGAAATCGTTACGTTCGACGGCAACTTGCAGGAAGCTTGTGCCCCGATGAGCGTCACATTGACGCTGGAAGATGAAGTTGACTGCAGCCGTGGTGACATGATTGTGAGAACGGGCAACGTTCCCGATCTGGAACAACAATTTGATGCCACGGTCGTGTGGATGTCCGAGACTGCCATGGTGCCCGGCAAGCAATACCTGATCAAGCAAACGACCAAGACCGTGCCCGGAACCATCAAGACGTTACGCTACCGAATTGATGTCAACAGCATGCACCGGATCCAGACACCGTCGCTGACACTGAACGAAATCGGCCGCGTTAACGTGTCGCTTTCCGAACCGATTTCGCTGGATCGATATCGCAAGAACCGCTCCACGGGTGCGTTTATCATTATCGATCGCATCACGTACGAAACGGTCGGTGCGGGCATGATCCTTGATCGTCACACGGACGAGACACGCAAGGATCACTGGGACGACGATCCCCAAATCCAGACGCTGGTTCATTCGGACAGCAAAGTCAGCGACGAGGAGCGGACGGCACGGTTTGGCCAGCGTGCGGTGACCGTTTTGCTGACCGGTCTGCCCGGCTCCGGCAAATCAACTACAGCTCAGGCCCTGGAAAGGTACTTGTTCGAGCAGGGTCGCAGCGCCATGGTGCTGGACGGACAAAACTTGCGCATGGGGATCAATCGTGACCTTGGTCTCTCGGTGGAAGACCGTTCCGAAAACATGCGACGTTGTGCCGAAATCGCCAAGCTGTTTAACGAGAGCGGTTTGATCAGCTTGTTGTCGCTGGTGGCTCCCGACGAGGAAGTGCGCAACAAGGCTTCGGGGGTGGTCGGCGAGGATCGGTTCCTGGTGGTGCACTTGAATGCCCCGGCGGAACTTTGCGCGCAACGCAACGCCGGGGAACGGGAAATCACCGATCAGGCCTTGCTCAAGTACGAGGCACCGGACAATCCCGATCTCGTACTGGACACGGAAAACCAGTCTACGTCAGAATGTGTAGCCAGCATTGTCAAATTGCTACAGCAACACAACGTCATCGACTAGGTCCGTGTTTCATCTCGCGATCCCTGAATTTGTGCCGCATCGCCTGCTCAGGAGCGGCAACGCGCAAACGGTCGTGGCGTCGCTGCTGAAGCCGCCGGGGGAACCGCCAGACACGCGGAAACATCTTGTCGAAACCACACACGCCGATCGACTGGTGCTGCACGAAAACCAGAGCGGGCAGCCGCACGGCCGGCAACGGCAAGTGCTGCTGTTGCATGGACTGGGTGGCTGCCACAGCAGCGGATACATGAGACGGACGAGCCATCGATTGCTGGACATCGGCTGCGGCGTGTGGCGGCTGGATCAGCGTGGTTGCGGAGCGGGCGTAACTTCGGCTCGCTGGCACCATCACGCCGGACGCACCGAGGACCTGCGGGCCGCTGTCGATTACGTCAGCCGTCAACGCCCGCGCAGTCCGCTGACCATCGTCGGTTTTTCGCTCGGCGCCAACCTTGCCCTTAACTGGGCAGGCGGCGATCCTCCGCCAAAATCAGGCACCGTTGATTCCATTGTTTCCGTGGCACCTCCCATTGATTTGCAAAGTTGTGCAAGGAATCTGAATCGCGGGCTGAGCCGTTGTTACGACTTGTTCTTTTCCCGCATGCTGCGGCAGAGGGTGGTGGAGCGGCGGCGCGTGCAGCCCGGGATTGTCGATCGCAGGGTGGTTCCGTTTCCGTACAAACTGCAACGCTTCGACGATCAGTTTACGGCGCCTTTGGCGGGATTCTCGGGCGTCGACGAATATTACGCAGTCTGCAGCTCCTTTTACAAGCTGGTTCGCATTGAAATTCCCACGCTGATTGTCGCCGACCAGTCCGACCCGGTGGTTCCGTTTGACATGTTCGGGAATTGTGAATTGTCCGGGGCAATTCGACTGGTTACGACCAGGTCGGGAGGGCATCTGGGCTATCTCTCACAACCGGGCGCCGATCCGGACCGGCACTGGCTGACGTGGCGTATCGCCGATTGGATCGATCAGCTTTCTCGCCGGGCAATTTGATGAGCGACCAGGCTTCCGGCAACATGTGGCAATTCTGTATCGACGTCGGTGGTACGTTTACCGATTGTGTCGCGTTGGCCCCCGCTGGCCAGCGCCGGCAAGCCAAGGTGTTGAGCAGCGGAATCATCAAGGGGTCGGTGCACGGCGGCGAGTCCGACAAGTTCACGTTGACCGCACGCCACGAGATCGACGAGTTCTGGAATGGCGCCACCGCCCGTTTACTGGATGCTGCCGGCGCGATCATCTCTGAATCGACGGTCCGCCAATACCGTCAATCGGGCAGTCAATTTCAACTCGTTGAACCAATCGATGGCCAATCATGGCAGCATGTGACCACCTGCGAACTGGATGCCCACCGGCACGCTCCGGTCGTGGCGATGCATCTGATTTCGCAAGTTCCTCTGCAGCAGCCCTTGCCCGTGTGCCAAATCCAGTTGGGAACGACACGCGGTACCAACGCATTGCTGACACGCACCGGCGCGCGAACAGCGCTGGTCACAACGGCCGGTTTTCGTGATCTGCTGGCCATTGGCGATCAGTCACGGCCCGAGCTGTTCAATCTGGACATTCACAAACCACCGCCGCTGTCAGAAATCACGATCGAAATCGAGGAACGCATACTGGCTGACGGGACCGTCGAGCGCCCAATCAATGTTCCCGACGCCAGGGCAAAATTGCAGCAGCTCAGGGATCACGGTATCGAGTCACTGGCGATCTGCTTGATGCACTCGTGGCAAAACAGCGCACACGAACAAGTGCTGTATGATCTGGCTCGCGAGTCGGGATTTGCGGAAATTCGGCTGTCGTCACAAATTGCACCGCTCATCAAGATCCTGCATCGCGCCGAAACGACGGTGCTGGATGCATATTTGAATCCGGTGCTGCGAGTTTACCTCGACGAAATCCAAGCGACTTTGACGTCCGACAGTCAATTGACATTCATGACCTCGTCGGGAGGCCTCGCCGACCAGCAGCGGTTTTCGGGAAAGGACTGCCTTTTGTCAGGACCGGCCGGTGGTGTTGTCGGGGCGGCGCGAGTTGGCGAGCAAATTGGCGAGCGCCACGTCATCGGATTTGACATGGGCGGGACCAGCACGGATGTCTCGCGTTACGACGGACAATTCGAGATTGAATATGAATCACGTAAATCGGGCATTCGCGTGGTGACGCCGGTCATGGCAATCGAGACGGTGGCGGCTGGCGGCGGTTCGATTTGCCAGTTCGATGGGACGCGCCAGCTTGTGGGACCTGCCAGTGCGGGCAACGATCCCGGACCGGCCTGTTACGGCCGTGGCGGACCATTGACGCTGACCGACGTGAACTTGTTGCTGGGGCGATTCAGCGATCAGCAGTTTCCATTTCCATTACAGGTCGACTCGTCGCGGCGACGCTTGCGGGCAATCGCCAACGACATGCAGGCTGCCGGCATCTCGAGGTCAGACGAGGAAATCGCCGCTGGCTTTCTGGAAATCGCAAATCACAATATGGCCGCAGCGATTCGCACGGTCTCGGTGGCCAGGGGCTACCACCCCCGCAACTACACCCTGGTTTCCTTTGGCGGCGCCGCTGGACAACATTGTTGTGCGGTCGCTGACTTGCTCGATGTGCAGCGGATTCTTGTGCACCCTCTGGCCAGCATGTTGAGTGCGGTCGGCATCGAGCTGGCCGATCACAGCAGCGAGCAGGTTGCGTCGGTCGGTGCGACTTTGACACCCGCCTCGCTGAAATCGACGCAGCCTTTGTTTGTTGAATTGGCAGATCGGGCCACGGCCAGCCTGGCTGGTGCGGGCTTTGCCGCCGCGCAGGTTGAATGTGTACGAAAACTCGATTTGCGTTATGTGGGCACCGAGCCCTGCGAGACGATTGCCGAGCCGGCCGACGGGGATTATCTGGCGGCGTTTCAATCCATCCACCAGCAACGCTATGGCTACACGCATACCAGGCCCGTGGAAATCGTGGCAGCTCGTGTTTCCGCAACCGTAGCCGGCCGCTCACTAAAACCCACGCCGCGCATCGATACGTTTCGCCAGGCCCCTGCTACAGGCCACCAGTCAACGTGGTTGTCGGGCAGGTATGTCGACGTCCCCTTGTTTGCCACCGATTCGCTGTTGCCCGGCGTTCAACTGGAGGGCCCGGCAATCATCAGCGATGCGACCACGAGTGTGGTGGTGGAGACGGGCTGGACGGTGTGCGTGCTGGCCGACCGTCAACTGCTGCTGGAGCGGACACAACAGGATCGCCCGCCAGCAGCAGCCAGCGCCGGGTCGCAAGGAGAAACCGATCCTGTCCGCCTGGAAATCTTCAATCGCCATTTTGAATCCATCGCGGCGCAAATGGGCGCGGTCCTGCAACGAACCAGCAGCAGCGTTAATGTCAAGGAACGACTGGACTTCAGCTGCGCCCTGTTCACGGCGACGGGCGATCTGGTCGTCAACGCGCCCCATATTCCCGTGCATCTGGGCGCCATGAGCGAAACGGTGCGCGAGACCATCCGCCTGAATCCGGAGATCACCCATGGTGACGTGATTGTCACCAACGACCCTTACGCCGGCGGCTCGCACCTGCCGGATATCACCGTGGTCACACCGGTCTTTGATGACAGCGGCAGCCGGCTGCTGTTTTGGGTAGCCAGTCGTTCGCATCACGCGGAACTGGGAGGCAAGGCACCGGGATCGATGCCGGCCGACGCCAGGTGTCTGGAGGATGAAGGCGTCCTGATTTGCAACTTCAAGCTCATCGAGCGCGGCACCGAACACTTTGACGAATTCCGGCAGCTGCTTGTCCGCGGGCCGTGGCCATCACGGTTGCCCGATGAGAACCTGGCGGACATCGCAGCTCAGGTTGCCGCCAATCGTTGCGGAGAAACCGAATTGAGAAGGCTGGTCGCGAACTACACGGAACACACCGTGCAGCAATACATGCGCAGCATTCAATCCGCGGCGCGAATTACGATTGAGCAAGCCCTGACCGACATCGAAGACGGCGATTACCGATTCGAGGATGCCATGGATAACGGCCGTGTCATTCGTTTGCAGATAGCCAAGCGGGGCGGGACGATCCGTTTTGATTTCAACGGTACGGATCCTGTCAGTAACGACAATCTGAATGCCAATCGGGCGATCGTGTCGGCGGCGATCATGTACGTGCTGCGATGTATCGCCGAAAAGGACATTCCCCTGAATCAGGGAATCATGGAACAGCGACGCCCGGCACAGCCCTGCCATTGTGGGAGGCAATGTCGAAACCTCACAACGCATCGTCGACGTGATTCTCGGTGCGTTGCATCTGGCCGCCGCCAGTCAGGGAACGATGAATAACTGGCTGATCGGCGACGAGTCGTTTGGCTACTACGAAACGGTTGGCGGCGGGAGCGGCGCGACAGTGAAGTCCTGTGGCGCGGATGCCGTGCACTCGCATATGACCAACACGCGGTTGACCGATCCCGAGATTCTGGAGTACCGATGTCCGGTCATCCTGCGTGAATTTGGCATTCGTGCCGACAGTGGCGGACGGGGACGGCAAACTGGCGGCAATGGCATGGTACGCCGCATCGAATTTCGACAGCCCATGACGCTGTCGCTGTTGACCAGTCGCCGCGCGTCGCGACCGTGGGGGCTGGATGGCGGCCAGCCGGGTGAGCACGGGCAGAACCTGTTACGGCAGGTCTCGGGTGAGGAAGTGGACCTGGGCAGTCGCTGCCAGGTTCAGGTGGCGAGAGGTGACCAGCTGGTACTGTCCACGCCCGGTGGCGGCGGCTGGGGTGCGCCGGTTGGCTGATGACAGCGCCTGTTTTTTTGTTTAGCCGCACGCCTGCAGCTTGCGGTTAAACAACTTACACGAAAACCTGTGAGAACCATGTCCAGCTAGGGCGTCGGGGTCGGTGCCTTGATGACCGGCCGAATGACGTGGCAACCGATGTTTTGCAGTCGCTGATGAATGCGGTCAAACTCCTGCTCATCGGCAAAGGTGCCGATGATCGCGCCGCCGGAGCCACAAAACTTGGCGGTGCCACCGGCCGACCGGGCCTGGCTGACCATTTGCTGATGAAACGCCGGAAGCTGGCAGATACTTTGTCGTAAATCAAAATTGGCGTCGATCAACTTGCCGAGCGCGGGCAGGTCATCAGCGGCCAGCGCCGCCCTGCCCTGCTCGGCCAATTCGGCAAATTTTTGCATGGCCGCCACCACCACCGTTTCCCCGCTGGCAAACCGCTTGCTCAGGTTATTGTGCAGGACCTCCGTCGGTTCGGCCGCAGCATCGGCATAGGCCACGAACAGATGCCGGGCGATCTGGCCAACGGGCAAACGCTCGTAAGTGCCGACCACCATGCCATCGACGATCCGGGAATGGTTCTCACCGAAATCCATGAAGACGAGTCCCTCCAGCATCTGAATCACACGATCCTGGGGACCGGCCGGGATGCCGAGGTAATCCGTTTCCACATGAAGTGCCAGCGCCGCCATCACGTCCGCTTCGATCTCGACGGCATAGTAGTCGCAAAGTGCCTTGAGCGTCGCCGTGACGATCGCGCTGGAACCGGCCAGGCCTACGCAGCGAGGGATGTCGGACCGCCACGCCATGGAAAAATTCCTGTCGTGCAGCGCATGCCGGCCGACGCAGAACTCGAGGAAGCACTGGAGTGTCGCCTTGACCAGACGCCTGCCGCCATACAAACCGTGTTTGCGAAAAACGGCCAGCATTTCCGCGCGCGACTCAAAACGGTCGAGATCGTCTGCCGCGGGGACGATCTGAATCGACTTGGCGGGAGCAATTTCCACGGTCGCTGCGAAATCCCCGATTGACAGTGCAATGGTTTTTCCGCCATAGCCGTCCGAGGGATTTCCCAGCAGTCCGGCGCGGGCAAACGACTTGTGCACAAGCGATTCAGGCATGGCGATGCGACAAATTGCCAGTCATCGATTATTGGGAGGCGGTCTCGCTGCCCAGGGTACCCGCGCGCAATGCCGCTTCCACGTATTGCACAACCGAGCGGGACAGTCCGTCAAGACTTTGCAGTATCGCATCGTCCGGCGGATTGACATAGGTCAGGGATACGGAGACCTCAATGCAGCGAAAGTTCATCATCCGCGGGTCGGACCGCATTCCCATCCGGTTGCCGAACCGTCGCATGAAATCGCCGAAATTGGACCATGTCAGCGGCCGTTCAAACGTGCGTCCGAAACTGTCCAGCTGCGTGGAACGCAGATGCTGTTTTTCGGCCAGGTTGTTTAGCAGTACGACTTTCAGCGTTTCCACGGTGGTGCCTTCGCCCACATCGATTTTCTGAAACACGGGTTCTTCGGTGATCTGCCAGTCGCGACTGGCCCGGCGATTCAGTGTGTCATGCCAGCCCGACCACGGCTGATAAATCACGACGTCAAACCGATTGTCCTGAGCGTCGGCGTACACCCAGTGATCGCGATGTGTCTCGAACGAGTTGGGTTTGGCGGGTTGGCTGCTGGAATATTCGATGCGGGCAAAGCGACTGTCGAACTGGTCAGGCAGGGATTGCTCGCTGAAGCCCGGCACCCTGGTGGCGGCATAGGCGGAGCGTCCCTGCCCGGAGCCAGCGCCGGCGATCGCGATAACCTGCAGGATGGCGAGGATTCCCAGCACCACCGACGATCCCCACAAAATCGATGACGTCATGGACGTTGGAGGACTGTTGCGGCGTTTGGCCCACGCCACTTCCCGCTTGATGTTTACATCGATAACCGGCGCCGTCACTCCCCAGATGGCGTGGTTCCATAAACGGCACAAGCGGTCCTGCCAGGAGATATCCTCATCCACAGCTGAAATATCGACGGGACCGCACAGGAATGTAATCAACTGGTCACTGAGTATCGTGAACAAGCCTGCGCCGAACAGGGCGACAAGCTGCAACACACGATTGCCAAAACCAGGCGAATACAGGTCTCGTTCAAAGGAGCTGAGTGAAATCGCAAACGTAACAACGAGAACGGCCTTGAATGCCATGGCCCAGAAACAGGCTGCGGCCAGCAACAGGACGGAGCGGACCAGCGGGCGTCGTTGCCAGGCGATGAAAATCCCTGTCAGGATGAGCAGGGTGAACACCGAAAGGCTTCCCGTGTTGATACTTGGCAAGTCAACGGTCTGGGCGGGAAATTCCAGACGGCTGCCTGAGATGTTGTGTACGTATCCGAGCAAGTCCAGTATGCCGCTGCCGAATTTGGCCGAAGCATTGTCGAGCAACGACATTAACTGGATGTCACCCTGAACCGAGTCAAAATCAATGGCGGCCGGTGGTTGCAGCAGCACCACCAGCGGAGCCAGGCAAGACAGCAACGTTCCGAAGACGATGCGATCGTTGGTACGCGCCAGCAAGCTGCCGGACAAGCCCAGGAGACTGGCGAAGCCAAACCAGGGCGAGGAAGTCAACACGGCTACCAAAGCCAGGGCGACACCCAATCCGAACAGCAAGTTGGATTTGGTGTTGCGGAAGAATAACTGTTCTCCCTGTCGCGGCGAGCGCTGGAATACAAACAAGGCCGTGGCCACAAAGCAAACCGGAAACAGCACGTAGTGTTCCCGTTGCGACCACAACCCGCTGAGGTATACGAAACTCAACGGAAACATGGTCCCAATCAGAATCAGATAGGGAACCAGTACCCTGCCAACCTCGGCCCCGGGCGGCTCGTCCTGGCCGGGCCGGAAATCGGAAACGCTCTTGCCCTGCGGAGTAGTGATCATGAAGCGTGAGCGTAAAAACAAGAATCGGCCGAGCGGGCCGTCGTGATAATGGTGATGCAGGCGTCACTGGAACGCCCGGGTGTGGACCGAATTGTACCGCTGAAATGAGGCGCAGGTCCAGTCAGCGCGGCGGTTTCAGACGCCTTCATCTGGCGGTGATCGCGAATCGCCCGGCGGTGCGCCGTTTTCGGATGCGCCAAGGTCTTCCTCATCGCCATTGTCACCGTATTTTAATAAGGCCTTCCGCATGGCTTTGCGCGCTTCAAAATATTGCGAGCGAATTTCTTCCTTGAGGTCAGAGGGAAAGTCGTAGGGGCTCTCCACAAACACCTGCATCTGGTAGGCCTCGCCGCGGAACAGGGTGGCGCGGACATTGTAATTGAGTCGGTTTTTGGCTCGTTCTACGAAGGCGCGGATATTGCCCCATTCGATGGGCGCTTCGAACGGTACACCCCCGGCATCGGTGAAGCTGAACAGGAGGAAGCCGCGTTTGGACAAGGCCGGATGTATCAGCTCGACTTCCACGTAGGTCCAGTCGATCTCTTCCCCCTCCTCATTGACGAACTTCTGCGAGCGTTTCTGCCGCAGCGACGACAGCTGCCAGCCCTGATTCTTGTAGCAGGTCGTCAATTCGTGCCAGCCCGGGAAGGTCTGGTCAATCGACGAGTGGACGCGAACACGGGAATTCAGCGAACGATAAGTCCACTGATCGGAGCGTTCCCCGAAATCGCTGCCGTGCGGCCGGTCCTGGCGGCTGTAATTGATTAGTTGCCAGCGAAATGTCTTGCCATCCGGATCGGTTGATTCG
>CAMYKF010000736.1 GCA_947258905.1 uncultured Pirellulaceae bacterium
TTCACGTCGACGAGCAAAAGACTGGCCAACAGGAGGAAACAGGTAATGCGTCCGATTCTGATCATGGTGCGGTTTCCCGAGGTCGACGGGTGTGAAATGATCTGACATTGTAGGCCGCCACTGCGGCAGTCGGTACCTGCGTGCCGATTGTTTGCGAAGTTACCAGGGGACGCTTATACTTGCCTCGAATTCGGGAATCATTCAGGCAACTTGCGGAGAACGAGCATGAACCAGCCCAATCGTCGAGACATGATGAAGTCCAGTCTGATTGGCGCCAGTGTACTGGCCGTCGGCTGCACGTCGTCTCAGCAGAAATCGGAACAACCCGGTGAGCAGCCCGGGGCAAAGGGATCGGCATCCGCCAGTGAACAGGCACCCCTGTTTCGCATCTCGCTGGCCCAGTGGTCCCTGCATCGGGCTTTGCAATCTGGCAAACTCGACAACCTCGACTTCGCCAAAACCACCAGGGAAGAATTCGGGATCGAGGCGGTCGAATATGTGAATTCCTTCTTCAAGGACAAGGCTGAGGACCAGTCGTACCTGGCCGACATGAAAAAACGCTGCGCGGATCACGGGGTCAAGTCGCTATTGATTATGTGCGATGGCGAAGGCCGACTGGGGGATCCCGATGTCGCGGCCCGCAAACAGGCCGTCCAGAACCATCATCGCTGGGTCACCGCCGCCAAATTCCTGGGCTGTCACTCGATCCGGGTTAACGCCGCCTCGGAGGGCAGCTACGACGAGCAAATCGAGCGGGCCGCTGATGGCCTGCGGCAACTGAGCGAGTTTGCCAGCCAGCACGGACTCAATGTGATTGTGGAGAATCATGGTGGCCTCAGTTCCAATGGGGCGTGGCTGGCCAAGACCATCGAAACGGTGGGCTTGGCAAACTGCGGAACCTTGCCCGACTTTGGAAATTTCCGGATCGGGGGCGGCGAGGAATACGACCGATACCAGGGGGTCACTGAGTTGATGCCCTTTGCCAAGGCCGTCAGCGCCAAGAGTCACGACTTTGATGACGCCGGCAACGAAACTCATACTGACTACACCCGCATGATGAAAATTGTTCTGGACGCCGGCTACCGTGGCTGGGTCGGCATCGAATATGAAGGGGGTGGTCTGGATGAGTACGCGGGAATTCTCGCCACCAGAAAATTGCTGGAACGGGTCCGCGACGATTTGGCCGGGAAATATGACCCGGCGACCGGCTAGGGCAAGTTCCACCCGGTAATTCGCGAATCATTTAGCGGATCGACGATTGATTTCTGTTTCCCGACCGCCATATTCGCTTTCTGGGGGGCTTTAGGGTTTTCTGACCCGAATGTCGAAAAACTTTTTTGGTGGACACCTGCAGGATGCAACTCAAAAACTGCTTAAATTTTGTGCAGTTTCAGGCTGCTTAATTAATGCGCAGGATTGCCTCGCGAATTTGCACTGCACCCGAATCGCCGTAAGTGCTTGCAGGCTAATGATATTAGCAGTCTTGTTTGACGATGTCGAAAAAGTTGGGAAACGGTCGTCATTGGAAGCCGACCGACCCCCAGCATTCCTGTTCTTCTCCCGTTCATTGGGAGAAAGGAGTCTCGACATGAACGACACGATGATCAACGAAAGCTTTGACGCACGCAGCCAGAAGGTTTTGCAGGTCGCCAAGCAACTGTATCAGAGCAACCCGGATTGGGTGACTTTCTTCCGAGAGGTATTGGGCGTCGATGGTGCCGCCCGCAGCGTCTTTGCAGATCAATCTGACTACGTGGCTTTCGAAAAAACTGACCAATACAGCGAGGTCCAGCAGATGGTCACCAATCTGCGAAATCGCAAGATCCCGGGCGGCGGGCACAACGAAGCCACCCGCGTGATCACCGTACGTCTGCCGGAGAGTCTGCACGAAGCCCTCAAGGCCGAGGCTAGCGACCACAAGACCAGCATGAACAAGTTGTGCATCTCCAAACTGCTGCAGGTGCTGGTCGAGGACGAGGCCAAATCCGCTGCTGCTGCCGCCGCCCGGGCCGCGGCTCCTGCCCCGCGTCCTACCAGCATGCCAGCACCGGCTCCGGTTCCGGCCACCATGTCGCATCCGGCCACTCCGTCCCCCGATAACTCCAATCGCTTTGGCAAGCAGTTCTAATTCGAGGGTCCCGCCAGGGCCCCCACGGAACTGACTGCCGGCATCTGGCCATTCATGCCGCGGAGTGCAATGCTGGAATGCACTCTGCGGCTTGTTATGCGCTGTCAGTATCCGGAGCCCTCATGCAACCACCACGATCCCGGTTCGCGGTTGGCATCGCCATGACGATAGCCATTTTGGCGGGTTGCCGTTCGGAATCTTCTCCACCTCCGCTGGCGAACTCCGCAAAACAACCTGACGGCGATGCCACCTCGTTTGACCAGTCAGAATCAGGGGACCCAACGACGCCGAAGATCAGCATCGTTTACTCGCCCGATTACCTGATCGATCTGGGCGGTGTGGAGCGATTGCATCCGTTTGACATTCGCAAGTATGAAAAAATCCATCAGGCACTTGTTGATGATGGTCTGCTGAGCGCCGAGAATACACATCGGCCGCAGCCCCTGACCGACGAGCAAATCCGACTGATCCACAATGACGCTTTCCACCGCGGACTTGCCGATCGTGATCGGGTAGCGATCTGGCTGGAAGCGGAAATGTTACGGCATTTGCCCGTGCCCCTGGACACAGGGATCCTGGAACCGTTTCGACATGCCAGTGGCGGCACATTGCTTGCCGCGCGACTGGCGCTGCAACATGGCATCGGCATCAACATCGGCGGCGGTTATCACCATGCCAAACCTGAATGCGGAGAAGGCTTTTGTGTGTTTGCCGATGTGCCAATTGCAATCAGGCAACTTCAACAGGAAGGCCTGATTCAGCGCGCTGTCGTGATTGATGTGGATGTACACCAGGGGAACGGGACCGCGGTCTGCCTGGCCAACGATGAAACCACCTTTACATTTTCCATGCATCAGTCAGACATCTATCCAATTCCCAGGGAGCACAGCGATCTGGACGTGGAACTGGCCAGCGGCATGAAGGATCAGCAGTATCTTGCCTTGCTGGGCGAGCATCTGGATGCCGTGCTGGACCGGGCCGCTGCCGACATTTGTTTCGTCGTGGCAGGTTGCGATACGTTGTCCGGCGATCCCCTGGCTTCACTGGAGATGACTCACGACGGCATTGTTCGTCGCGACGGAATGATCATTCAGGCGTGTGTGAATCGCAATCTGCCGGTGGTGCTGACACTGTCGGGCGGATACAGTCAGCGGGCATGGGAAGCGCAATACAAAAGCATTGCCAGCCTGGTTCGCAAATACTCTCTGGTTGTTGACCAGCAATAAAAAAAGCCCGGCCTGCCGGCCGGGCTGCGGATGACATCAGACCTTGTTTTAACTATCCATCATCGCCGTCATTGTCATTGTCGTGCCCGGGATCATCGTCGTGATCATGATCGTGACCTTTGTCGTCATCGTGACCATGGCCTTCGTCGTGGTCGTGCATACCGGTGCCTTCGACACCGATCTTGCAGCACATGGTCGAACCCTCGATCATATTGCACTTGGAGCACGTTTCAGCACCTTCATTGCAGCAGTTTTCCGAGCCGGCTTCGTAACCGCAGGCACAGATATTTTTGCCCTTGAGTTCTTCCGGAATTTCCACGCAACACAAGGGTGATCCTTCCACCATGCCGCACTCGCACTTCGCGGCGTCGGCCTTGCAACAAATAGCCGACTCGGCGAGCTGGCCGCACTTGCCACAGTACACAACCGGCGTTGTCGAGGTGGACGCGGGACCACCGGCGCCGGCATCGGTGCCCTGTTCACCACAGCCGATTAGCAAGGCGGCAGCCGCGGCGACGGCAACAAAACATATGTTTTTCATGATTCGGATCTCCTTGAAAAGTCGAATGGGCAAGAGTGAAATCTGCGATCGGACACCTTAATTGTATAGCAGTCCTTCAGCAGTTTTCCATCATGTGAAAGACATTCGCCCAAAGATTTGCCCGACAACGGACGATCACGCGCCGGCAGTCAACTTGTGCCAAAACGTACACAAACCGGGCCACCGGCAACGAGGCCTGAAGGAAACGATTATCTGTCACGCCGTTTGATCATGGTGATCTGGTTGCCGGATTCGTTAAAGCTGACTTCATCCATGAAAGTCTTGATCAGCACCAGTCCCCGCCCGACACCATCGCGGAAGGAATCGGGATCGCCGGCATCGGGAATCAGCGACTTGTCAAAACCCGAGCCTTCATCACCCACGACAAACCGGGCAAGATCGCGGGTAATCAGTGCGCTGACCTGGACACGCCGATCCCGGTAAGGCGGTTGCTGGATGCGTTCCTCGATCTGTTGCCGATCGAGAATATTGGCGTCGTTGCGCTGGATTTCCAGATTGCCACGAAACATGGCGTTGGCCAGCGCGTGTTCCAGCGCGACACCCAACCGTACACGGCCTGCCGAATCAAACAGGTCCATACTGGAAATGACCTGCTGGATCAAATCGACCAGGGGCTCGATCAGTTCCGGATCATTTAGCAACTCAAACTCGAACTCCGTTTTTTTGGAGCAGGCAATCAGCTTGCGGTAACGCAAATCGCCTTCGGACATGGACAGGATCTGCGAAACGGTCGGCAGCAACTCGTCGGCCAAATCAACTTTGGGAACATAGCAGGCTGCCCCGTTGGCCAAAGCCTGGGCTGCCACGTTTTCACTGCCATGGGCCGTCATCAGCACAACGGGCAAATCGGGATGCGATTCGGTGATGGAGGTGACCAGTTGCAAGCCGTCGATATCGGGCATCTGCAAATCGGTCAGCACCAGATCGGGGATCTGTTCACGAATGGACTCCAGCGCCTCACTGCCGTTGTTGGCATACACGACCTCGAGGTTGGGCGATTTCTCAAGCAATCCGCCCGCCAGACGACGGTCAACAGCCGTATCGTCAACGACAAGTACCCTGGCCATATGCATGTCCCTGTAAGAGGTTGAAAGGCAGAAACCCGCGCAAGCCCCGGTGGCAGCGGCACACTGCACGGCCCGCAGGTCAGGCCGGGTTCTCGGGATTTTCGCGCACTTCCTTTGTAAAGTTCTCGAGTTCGGTCGTCAACTCTTGGGTGCTCGTCTCCAGTCTTTCGAACCACAACCCGTCGTCGGTCATATCGCCGCTTTCGCCAATCGCCTCCAGACGGCGAGCAAGTTCGGCCGTTTTGCGGGCGCCCAAATGCATCAAGGCGCCCTTGATCGCGTGGGCCGACCGACGCAATTCGCGGGCATCCCCGTTTTCAATCGAACTGCGGATTTCCTGCATCATGCTTGACCGCTCCTGCACAAACACGTCGATCAGGTCACACAACAATCCGCGATCACCACCGACAGTCTCATACGCATCCTGCCATTCCACCAGCCGCTGATTGGCCTTCAGCAAATCATAGGAAATATGCGAGTCCTCAATGTTGGCGCCCAGCGCCTGCATCAGTGTGCGAATTCGCACCGGCTTGGCAATGTAATCATCCATCCCGGCGTGAACGCAACGCTCACGATCACCTGGCATGGCATGAGCCGTCATCGCGATGATGGGAATTCGCGTTCCGGATTCCAGTTCGAGTTGGCGAATCTGCTGCGTCGCCTGCAGGCCATCCAGCAGCGGCATCTGCACGTCCATCAGAATGACATCAAAGCCGTTGTCCTGAAACGCCTGCACGCATTCGCGCCCATTGGGAACGACGTGCACACGATGACCATGCTTTTCCAGCAGGCCGACAGCCAGTTTCTGGTTTACCAGATTGTCTTCGGCCAACAGGATGTTGAGCGAATCAGATCGCTCGGCAACAAATTCGCTCGTAGCCCCTGCCTCGGCATCCATCAAGTGCTTTTTGCCCAGGGCCATGGCCACCGCATCCAGCAAATCCGATTGCTTGACGGGCTTGAGAATCTGGCTGAACACATTCAATTCGCGACGCACCGTTGATTCGCCATGCCGGCCTCCCGACGTCAGCAAAATGACCTGGGTGTCGGCCAGCAATTCGTCTTCACGCACCCAGCGCACCAGATCGAATCCGTCATGTTTGGGCATATTGATATCGCATAACAAAATCGGTACCGGACGACCATCGGCAGCCATATTGCGCATGATTGGCAGCGCTTCCCGGGCGCTGCTGGCGGTCATGGCGTGCATGCCCCAGCTGTTGGTCAATTGCTCAAGGATCCGCAAATTGGTACGGCTGTCATCGACAATCATGACGGTCACGTCGGTCAGATCGACCTGCGACTCGTCCGGCTCCCACGAATTATCAATGGGTAACGATTGCACAAACGAGAACGTGCTGCCCTGGTCCACCGTACTTTCCACCTGGAGTTTGCCGCCCATTAAATTGACAAGCCGCGAACCGATGGCCAGCCCCAGTCCCGTGCCGCCGTATTCGCGTGTGGTCGAAGTGTCGGCCTGCTCGAATTCCCGAAAAATCGACTCGACTTTGGATTGGGGAATGCCAATGCCCGTGTCGCTGACAGAGATGGCCAGTTGTACGTCGCTCGGCGTCATCGACTCGACGCCCACCTTGACGACCACTTCGCCTTCGTGAGTGAACTTGATGGCGTTGCTGACCAGGTTGACCAGCACCTGTCGCAAACGGGCCACATCACCGATCACCCGTTTGGGAATCGCCGGGTCCAGTTCCAGCGCCATATCCAGACCCTTGTTGTGAGCCCGCAGCGCCATGGTGCGCATCGTGTCCGCCAGGCGGTCACTCAGATTGAATGACTGTTCCTCCAGTTTCAGCTTGCCCGCTTCGATTTTGGAGAAATCCAGAATGTCGTTGATCAGCGTCAGCAACGACTCGCCGGATTCCTGCACCATCGTCAGGTACTCCTGTTGCGTGCTGTCGATCACCGAATCGATCAGCAGATCAGTCATGCCGATAATGGCGTTCAGCGGCGTGCGAATTTCGTGACTCATGTTTGCCAGGAAATCGCTTTTGGCGCGGTTGGCCGTCTCGGCCATTTCCTTGGCGTCACGCAAGGCCTGTTCAGCGCGTTTACGGCTGGTCACGTCCCAGAACATTCCCTGAATGCCTACCCGTTGTCCGTCGGAATCGGTGATCGGCGCTTTCAACACTTCGACGTAGATCGGAGTGTTATCCGGACCGGGATGGGCCTCGATATCGTGAAAGGGCAATCCGGTTTGCAATACCCAGCGATCGTCATTGCAGTACTTGTCGGCCAGTTCCCTGGCGAACAGGTCGTGGTCGGTGAGGCCAATCAATTCCTTTAACGATTTACCCAGCGTATCGCAGTACCGCTGGTTGCCGAAAATGATCCGGCCTTCGCGATCCTTGCGGAGCACGTTGATGGGCAGGCTCTCGACCAGTGAGTGGTAGATCGCCGTAGCTTCTTCCAGCGCGATTTCCGTTGTCACACGCAGCGTCACGTCCTTGGCAATACAGCCGAAGCCGGTGGGATTGCCGGCCTTGTCGGTGACCTGCCGGATCACGGCCTGCAAGTAGCGGACTTCGCCCGACGGTTGAATAACGCGAAACCCGGTGTTCACCGGACGATGCTTGAGCACGGCCCGGTATTTGGCAACCAGCTGTTTCTTGTCTTCCTCGTGGACGGCCTCGAACCACAATCGCGGATTGTCACTGAATTCGTGCAGTTCGCGGCCGTAGATGTCCCGGGCTGCTGCATTGATGTACTGCAATGTCTGGCCATCGATCGAAACCGACAATACCAGGTCGTTTATCAGATCGAGCAGTTGCGAATAGAATTCCGCCGCATCTTGTTGTTCTTGCGAATTCAGCAACGGATACGACTCCCTCACAGTATTGGAAGCGAACGCTCGCCAAAACCTTGTCCCTCATTATTGTAAATCGCGAGGCGGGCGGTTCAAACCGTACGGGCATGTGCCTCACACGGCGCAGGGCCGCGTCGGGGGGATGCCACGATAATCTTTATCTTTATCTTTGTCCTTGTCCTTGTCCTTTCCCTTGTTGAGGTGGCTTGGGTTCTTTTGACCCGGTTGACAGGGATAAGCACATGGATTGCCATCTGATTTCAGCTGAAAACACGCTGAACCGGCGAACTACAACCCAAACCGCTCTCCTTCCTCCGCCACCGACATCCCGGTCTGACGGATGTCGTTTCGCGCCGGTGAATCCGCATCCAACGCGGGATTGGTATGGTTCAAATGAATAAAGCGGATCCTGGTGCGTTGCTGGTCTGATAACGCACCAAACCGCTGCAAACTTTCCACCACAAACGGATGGGGAATCT
>CAMYKF010000737.1 GCA_947258905.1 uncultured Pirellulaceae bacterium
TCATGCAGCACCAGAATGCCTTCGAGAATGACGACAGGAACCGGACCCAGTGATACGGTTTCGGCGCGGCGGTTATGCGTGGCGTAGTCATATTGTGGCACTTCAACCGATTTGCCGTCGCGTAGCGCCTGCAGATGTTGCACGAGCAAGTCGTGTTCCAGCGCTTCCGGGTGATCGTAGTTGATCAGTTCACGGACTTCAAAGCTCAGATCGCTGCGGTCACGGTAGTAACTGTCTTCGTGGAGAATCCGCGCATGGTCAAGCGACTGACTCTCGGTCAAACGCTGGTGCAGGTGGCGGGCCAGCACGCTCTTGCCGGATCCGGAAGCTCCACTGATACCGATAATGGTCGTCGTCTTGTTCAAGCTGCTCGTTTTATCCGGACTCGCGTTTTGAGAACCATGTCGCGAATCAAGGACTCACCATTTTCAAATTTCGCTTCGATGCCCAGTGCCAGGCAGGGCAGGGCGTCACCGGCCAGCTCACGCACCTTGACGAGATCCTTGATAGTACAAATCATCGCCCCTGCATTGTGTGCTGTGGCCTTGCGGGTTAACAAGTCGAGGTCGGACGGCGAATAGCGGTGGTGGTCGGGAAATCTGTGAAAGTCCACGAGCCTGGGACCATGAGTTTCCAGCGTGCGTCTGAACCCGGCCGGATTGCCGATTCCGCAGAAGGCCAGCATTGGGCCCTCAAAAGGCAAATCTTTGTGTGAGTTTCCCTGTGCGTCCAGCCAGTTGCAGGGACGAAACGACACTTCTGCCACGCGATGGGCTGGCACAAATGGTTCGATACGGGAACGGATCCGCCGCAATTCCGCCGCCTCGACCTGGTCAACACGGGTGATGATGACCGCGTCTGCCCGACGCAGTGAGGACACCGGCTCACGCAGCAAGCCGCGGGGCAACAAATGGTCGAATCCAAAAGGGCAGGTGGCGTCGATCAGCACGATATCCAGATCACGAGCCAGTCGTCGATGCTGAAATCCGTCGTCCAGCACCAGGCAATCGGCGCTGTGTTGCTCGATCGCCTGTCGTGCGGCGGCAACGCGATCGGGATTCTGGATGTGCGGCGTGTCCGGCAGATACAGTTGCAATTCCCGAAACTCATCGTTTGGTTCACCGGGGCGACTGCCATAACCGCGACTGACCATCGCCGGACGACGACCGGCATCCAGCAGTTGCTGTACCACCCATCTCACCAGCGGCGTCTTGCCCGTGCCGCCAGTGGTTAGATTGCCGATTGAAATCACGGGTATGTCGACACGGGCAGCTCGCCCGGGCTGGCGATCCCACGTTTGATTACGCAGGCCGGCAATCCCCCGATAGACCGGTTCCAGGCTGCGCAAACCGGTTCGCAACATCCGCGAGGGGATGTCCCGCGCCGTTCCGCTTAACAGACGGTCAATTTTGTCGCGGTCCAGCATGCCTTTTCGATAACCCCATCCTGCCTTGTGGAATCCCCATTGAATCGATGATTTTGATCGAGTCCAATTGTGTCAGTAAGTATGAATGCCCCTGACATCTCGACCGCGGAAAAGCTCATGACCGACGAATCGATGGCCACCGAAGCAATCGACAACGCATCCGCACCGTGGCAGCCGCTGGACGCCTTGCAGCGTCGCGTGTTGGGCGTGCTGGTGGAAAAAGCCAAAACGACACCCGATTCCTACCCGTTAACCGTCAATTCGATCAAGACCGCTTGCAACCAAAAGAGCAATCGCAAGCCGTTAATGGATCTGGATTCGGATGATGTGATGGCAACGCTGGATGAATTGCGGGAAATGCATGCCGTCGCGGAAGTGCAGGGGGATGGGCGGGTTGCGAAGTACCGTCACAAAGCCTACGAGTGGCTGGGGGTCGACAAGGTTGAGCTGGCAGTGATGGCAGAATTGCTGCTGCGGGGCGAGCAGACGGTGGGCGAGTTGCGGGGGCGGGCGGCACGCATGGAGGCGATCGAGGGTCTCTCGGAATTGCAGCCGATTCTGGGCCGGTTGCGGGACAAGGGACTGGTTGTCGAGGTAACGCCGCCGGGCCGCGGCCAGATCGTCTCGCACGGTTTGTTTCAGGACGGCGAACAGGTGGCCCGACCGGTCGTAGAACGGGCAACGACGGTTGCTGCTGACACCAGTCCTGCGGGCAGTTCCGCATCTTCCGATGAGCTGGCGGAACTGCGACAGACGGTGGCCGAATTGAGCCGTCGCGTGCAGGCGTTGGAAGATCGCCTGGCTTGACCAGCGCAGGTTAGCCGGATTCGCAAGGATTCGGGCCGTGGCGGCGCAAGAGAATTCGGGCGGTGCCTCCTCTGGAAAACCCGAAGTTTGGCAACTTCGGCTACCAGAGAGTTCTGCAACTTCGGCTACACAAGTCGGATGCCATCCCGGTTGGGTTTGTAACGTCCACGCGGCATTTGCGGGTCAGGTAACCGGCATTCTCTGGGTGATCTGTGCGGGCCAGCGTGTTTACTGCACCCCATAGCGACTTTGGCGCACATCTCACGCTGCGCATAAACCAAACATCCGCACATTGTTGCGAGGGTGTCAGGAATTCAAGGGGATCGGTTCGATTAAAAATTTGAAGCGCCGTTATCAGAAGTTACTGTCCTGTTGGAACGTATGGACGTTGACCAGGCTCGAGCCGTTTTCTGTTCCAAAACAGTTGATGGTGGAAACAATCCCTTTTGTCGTTGAGAAGAAACAATGAAGATCACTTATCTCCCAGCAACTTTGGCAGTGGCCCTCACACTGTCACTTGTCGGCGCGTTGACGGCGCAGGCCGGCCCCCAGGACTATTCCATTTACCGGGCCAGTCAGCAGGATCTTACCCAGGACATTATTCAGGACGATGAACCGCTGGCAGAAAGCTCGGAAGAGCCGGAGCCGGAGCCGGTCGTGAACAAGCGACTGGTTGGCTGGACCGCTGCCGGATTTGGACTTGGCGGTGCCCGTGTCTCCGAAGAATTGCGTGCCAACTGGGTCGTGCTGAACGCCGCCGATGGCATTGATGGTCAGGTGCTGGGTGTCAGCGAACCGATGAACGTGTATTTGCTGCGTGACGGGTTTGTGGTCAGCGAGGCCGTAACCGGAGCCGATGGCACATTCGCTCTGGAGAGTGCTTCGGAAGGTCCGTACACGATTTTTGGCTACGCACCGGATGCCATTTTCGCTTACAGTTTTTTGGCGATTGCCAATGACGCCGGCGTCACTGGCCAGCCCCTGTCGATTGCCACTTTGCCTGTGGGCGGCCGCTTGAATGGGCGGCTCATGGTCAAGATTATTGGCGAGTATTCGCCGTCGGTGAAATTCCGCGAGTTTGGCGTTTACGATATTGGCGAAGATCCGGCCGATCCGCCGCGTTACTATGGCTTTGCCGGCTTTCGCTCCTTCACCCAGCCGACGATGCCAGCGACTTCGATCCGGCATCATCAAGTTGCCATCCTCAACGATGGTCGCTTCATCGGCCGATTGCATGCCATGCACAATCGCAATGGACGTCCGGTGGAAATCGTCAACACCCGGGTCCTGATCATTCAGGATGGCGAACTGATTGCCGACACCCAGGTCGACAACATGGGCGTGTTTGAGATCGTTGGCTTGCCCGCGGGCGAGTACGGTTTGGTCGCTGTGGGAGCCGATGGCTTTGGAACCATTGGACTGGAACTGATCAATGGTGGCCCCAACATGGGCTTGCCCCAGCCGCAAACCAGCACCGGATACGATCCGCTATATCGCCAGGCATCCTCGACTCGCGAAATTGAGCCGACCCGTCTGGACATGGCGCTGATCAACGCCGATGCCATGGGCTGGATTAACGCTCACGTGCAGGAAGCTTCCTATTACACGGCCTTGAACGAGCCGCTGCCGGAGATGCGTGACTTCAGCCAGATGCCCTACAACTACTTTGGCCAGAACTGTGGTGGTGCAAGGCGGTTTTGGCGACTTCGGTGGCTGGATCTGGCCGCTCGGTTTGGCGTGGGTGATCGGAGAAGCTGCAAACAACGACAATAACGTCAACCTGTCGGGTGGCGTGATTCAACTGGTCAGCCCCTTCAATCCGTAAATCAATCAGCAAACAGCCGGATCAACACACGGGTCGATAGCGATGTCTGTCGACCCTTTGTTATTTCAAATGCGCCCTCTGTGGCGCTACCATTGGTCACGTAGCTCGCGTAATTTCAGGAACACTTCCTGGCGGTCAGGGCGTTCCGGTAAATCCGGGAATGACGTGCGTAAACGGGCAATTAGCGGTTTGCTGTCCAGCCGCAAAAATGGATTGATTTCCCGCTCCATTCCAATCGTGGTCATCAGCGGGCGGCTCGGATCGTAGCCAGCGCTCAATTTTTTCAGTAAGGCACTGGCTCGCCGATTGTCGGGCTCGCGATCGACACTGAATCCGAGGTTGTTGACCAGGTAGTCGTGCCCGGGATAAACGAGCGTGTCGTCTGGCAATGGCCGGATGCGGTTGTCGATGGTGTGAAACAGCACTTCCGCATCGCCGCTGCGACAATTCCCGACTCCGGCGTTAAACAACGCGTCTCCGCAAAACAGCGCTGCCTGTGTGGACGTATCCACCAGCAGGCTGATGTGGCTCATCGTGTGACCAGGCGTCTCGATGACCTTCAGCTGGCCGCTGTCTCCCACGTGAACCACATCGTCGTCCTTCAATCTTCGATCGACGTTCTCGATTTTTGCGTTTTCGGGTGCCAGCAGCCTCGCACCTGTGGCCGCAACGATTTCGGCATTTCCCGCGATATGATCACCATGTTCGTGCGTGTTGGCGACCTGAGTGATCTGCCAGCCGTGCCGCACCGCGCAGGCCAGGCATTTGGCGAAATCGACAGGATCAATCGCGAGGGCCTCGCCGGTGTTCTTGCAGGCGACCAGATAATTGAAGTTGCGAGCAGGATTGTCAGTCCAGATTTGTTCCAGAATCATCGTTAACTCACTCGCATTCCTGCCATCAGGCCCGCAGCCCAATCCCGCGATTCAGCATCCACATCGCGGTGGAAAACAGCAGGATGATGAACACGCATATGGCGGCGAAGGCCACGCCAATATTGATGTCGATGAGCTCGGGACTCAAGCGATCTTTCAAAATGCCGTAACGAAAGGCGCTGACCATATACACAATAGGGTTAAACCGGGAGATCGTCTCCCAGGGTTGCGGCAATAACGCAATCGAATAGAAGACACCGCCCAAATAGGTCAAGGGCGTCAGCACAAACGTGGGGATGATGGCTACGTCGTCGAACTTGCGAGCCAGCAACGCATTGATGAACCCGCCAATGGAAAATAACGCGGCGGTCAACAGGGCGACCGACAGGGTGAGAGGAATACTGTAGATCGAAAGTGTCTCCACAAAGAACATGCTGACCAGCAAGACAATACTCCCGATCAGCATGGCACGGGTCATTCCTCCCGCCATCAAGCCCAGCAAGATCACGCTGTTATGCATTGGTGAAATCAGCATTTCCTCGACATTTCGCTGGAATTTTGCGGAAAAGAACGAGGAAACCACATTGCTGTACGAGTTGTTGATGACACTCATCATCACTAGTCCCGGGACAATGAATTCGATATACGGGACGCCTCCCATTTCACCCACGCGGGATCCGATGATCTTGCCAAAGATGATGTAATACAGTGTCGTGGTAATCACCGGTGGTACGATCGTTTGCGGCCAGATGCGCAACAGTCGGGTGACCTCCTTGATCACAAGGGTCTGCAGACCCACGAGGTTGGCTCGCAGCCTCGAATCCTGGATAACCCCCGGCGCGGTCGCCTCGCTCATGATTGCCCTTTCAGATCCTTGTTGGGTTCGACCAGATTCACGAACAACTCCTCCAGACGGTTGGCCTTGTTGCGCATTGAGGTCACTTCGATGTTCTGACAGGACAACAGATAAAACACGTCATTCAGTGAACGATCCCTGGCGATGTCGATTTCCAGGGTAGTTGCGTCAGTGAGACAATGGTGATAGCCGTCGAGTCCCAGGTCAGCGGGCGCCGGAGATTGCAAATCGAGCACAAAGGTCTCGATATTCAGTTTTGCGAGCAGGGATTTTTTGTCCGTATTCTCGACAATCCGGCCCTGGTCGATAATCGCAATGTGGCGACACAGAGCCTCGGCCTCTTCCAGGTAGTGCGTGGTCAGGATGACCGTTGTCCCCTGTTGGTTCACCTCTTCCAGCAGTGCCCACGTGGCACGTCGCAGTTCGATATCGACTCCTGCGGTGGGCTCATCCAGGATCAACAGTCTGGGTTCATGAACCAGCGCACGGGCAATCATCAATCGACGCTTCATGCCCCCGGAAAGCATCCGGGCTTTGGTCGTTCGTTTGTCCCACAATCCCATTTGACGCAGGTATTTTTCGGTTCGCCGACGAGCCAGCTTGCGTGGAATGCCGTAGTAGCCTGCCTGTTGCATGACGATTTGCAACGGATGTTCGAACTGATTGAAGTTAAATTCCTGAGGCACCAGGCCGATCTGCTGCTTGACGCCTGCCTGGTCCTGATCGAGATCAATACCGAAGCAGCGAACAGTGCCACCGGTTTTGTTGACCAGGGATGTAATGATGCCAATAGTGGTTGATTTTCCGGCGCCGTTGGGACCCAGCAGGCCAAAAAACTCTCCGTCCTCGACATCCAGATCAATGCCTTGCAGCGCCTCGGTGCCGTCGCCATAGGTCTTGCTGAGATTTCGGATTTCAAGTGCTGACGGTGATCGGCTCATATCGAGATTCTAGTCCTGAACGGGACGCATACATAAGGGCAGACCGCCAACACGAGAAGTCACACGTGCCCCCTTCGCACAGATCAGTGGCCGGGCGCCTGAAGGAGGCCGATGCGCCGTCTCAATTCCCGGTCCCGAAATCGGGTTGAGTTGACGACAACCCACGGACCAGCCGTTCCAGTTGAAAGACATGCGGATCGATGGCGTCGATTTCGCGTAACGCCCGGGCCAGTCGAAACAAATACTCCCGGTTGGTTCCACTGGGTCCGCAGCAGCGATTGATGTGCGTCGCAATTTCCGGCAGCGGCGCCTGCCCCAAAAACGCGAAATTGTCCGGCGGGGCAACGTACACGACTCCGGTTGCGGATCCCTGGTCAAACAGGATTTCGACCGGGTGTCTCTGGTAGCCATTTTTCTCACGTACATCCAGATGTTCGAAGATCGCGGGTTCAATCAAAAAGGCGCGTCCCTGGCAATATTCACCCGGCGATTCGATCAACGTGGCAACACGTCCAGGATCATCGGACACTCCCCGATGGTCGTGTGAACCTTGCCAGAAGCGTCGCGTCCAGCCTCGAATGCGGGCAGGTCTGCTGGCCAGCCATGGAAAATCCGGCCGCCAAATCAGCGATCCGTAGCCGAACAGCCATGTTGAGCGCTCATCGGTCATTTGATGCAAAACCGATCACCGGGACGAGGGTGTATGAAGTTGGACATCAATGAGTCCATGACAGGCGGACTTGGCCATCACCAGGTGGTAGATAACGGTGCGTCTGAGTCGGATCGGCAGCGGGCGTCGATGGTGTCCCATAACTGACCAGCGATGGATACATTGGCGGCCCGTTCCAGCTCGCGAATCCCGGTCGGACTGGTGACATTGACCTCAGTCAGATAGTCGCCGATCACATCAATCCCGGCAAACATCAACCCTTTCTTCTGCAACAATGGCCCCACCTGGCTACAGATCCACTGGTCACGTTGAGTCAAGGGCCGGACCTCGGTGACCGCGCCGGCATCCATGTTGCCCCGATGATCTCCCTCGCTGGGCATGCGGACCAACGCATACGGGACGGGCTGCCCGTCGATCAGCAAAATCCGCTTGTCTCCGGTCGTGCTAATTTCGGGGATATACTTTTGCAACATCGTGTACCGAGTGCCGAGGTGCGATACGGTTTCCAGAATTACGTTGTGGTTTCCATCACTGGCATCAGTGGCAAACACGGATCGGCCACCCATCAAACCCAGTGGCTTCACCACGACGCGCTCATGTTCGGCCATAAATGCGCGCATCTCGTCCAGGGAACGGCTGATGAGGGTAGGGGGTACGCAATGGGCAAACCAGGCGACAAACGCCTTTTCGTTGGCGTCGCGAAGTCCGCGGGGATGGTTTACCACGAGAACGCCAAGATCTTCGGCGCGTTCCAGCACGTAGGTGGCAAACACGTACTCGATATCAAACGGCGGATCCTTGCGCATCAGGATCACGTCCAAATCCGACAACGGAAACGATTCGGATTCCCCGGCTTCATACCAGTGTTCCGGATCGTCAGCAACATGTAAGTTGGTCAGACAACCCCACGCCTGTCCGTCACGCAGCCAGATATCGGAAAGACCGCCGGTGAAGATCTGCCAGCCGCGGGCCTCGGCTTCCAGCATCATTGCCAGGCTGCTGTCCTTGTGTGGCTGGATCGATTCGATCGGATCCATGATCACCGCCACTTTTCGACTCGTGCTCATGCGATCGCCTCCCGCACAAATTGCGCAGCGCCGGATCGATGCTGCCTTGCCAATGAATTTCAAATCGGTCCAGAAAATCCTCGGCCAACGTTCGTTCACTGTCAATCGCCGAATGCAGGGTCTTCAGAAATTGATCGCGTCCTGCTTGCCGGTTTCGATGGATGACTGCGTCGAAGAACCGGAAGCTGTCCTATTCCCGCAGAGGCGGCCAGATGCGGGGGCGGAATCGCGAGCCCTTGCTTCCCGCGTCATTTGGCCGATTATTGCAATTCGTCATTTACTCGCCCCGCAGAAACTTTTCCGCCATGAATTCCCGTCCGGGCCACACCTCAAAACAACGCTTTGCCGAATTCCTCGAGCGATTTCGCGATGGTTACTATTCACGTGAACTCATGGCCAAGGACTCCCCGGAAGACGAAGGCAAGCCCGAGCACGATCAGGACAGGGGCCAGCAGAAACAACGCCGCCGGGGCTACCTGAAGCTGTACATTCGCGAGCTGTGGCCACATTGGCGGATGGTAGCCATGCTGGTCACTCTGGCCCTGATCATCGCGGGGTTGCAACTGATTCAGCCGCTGTTTCTTCGCTACATCATTGACAGCGTGTTGCTCGTTGAGGGCAGCACCAGCTGGAAACTGTCGACATTGCATCTGGTGGCCGGAATCTGCCTGGCCGTGGTGCTGGTCAGCCAGGCACTGGGCGTGTGGCGCAACTGGTGCCAGCGGCTGTTGAACGTACGTGTGATTCTCACATTGCGGCGTTCATTGTTTGAACGCATGCTGCGTCTGCCGCTGGTTAAATTGTCGGATATGAAGACCGGTGGCATCATTGCCCGTCTGACGGACGACATCAACACGACTACCGGCTTGTTGCAAATGGCCGTTATCTCGCCGGGTGTGGCCATTTTGCGGTTGCTGCTGGCCATGGGCATCCTGTTGTTCATTAACTGGAAACTGGCCCTGACAGCGCTGGCGGTCATTCCGCCCATCATGTTGATCAGCATGATTGCCATCCGCCGCATCCGCCCCGTGTACCGGGCGATTCGCAAGGATGTTTCCGTAGTCGATGGTCGGGTGGGCGAGGCTTTCCAGGGGATTCGCGCCGTACGTGTGTTTAGCGGCGAGCATCGAGAAGAACAGGAATTCACGATCGGACACCACACGATTACCCGCATGCAGATGTATGCGCGAAAAAGGGAGATCATCCTGTGGAGCAGCTGGGGCCTGTTGATGGCCCTGATTGGCGTCGTGATTACCTGGGCAGGCGGTTACTGGTTCATCTACGATCAGGCAACGATCGGTGATATTTCGGCCTTCCAAATCTATACGTTCATGCTGCTCAATCCCGTGTGGCAAATTGTCGAAAGCATGTCAGAGTTGCAACGGTCAATGGCGGCGATGGAACGGGTGTTTGAAATCCTGGAAACCGATGTCGACAAGCCCGATCGGGAGGGTGCCATCGAAGCCGATCCGGAGGTGGACGAAATCCGCTTTGATCACGTCAATTTTTCCTACGATGGCGAAACCGATGTGATCCATGACTTCGACCTGACCGTGCCCGGCGGCAGCATTGTGGCGCTGGTCGGCCGTAGTGGTGCCGGCAAGACCACGATTACGGATCTGGTTTCGCGATTCTACGATCCGACGCATGGCCGAATTTTGCTCAACGGCAACGATCTCCGCGATTACCAGCTGAAATCCTATCGCGACTTGCTGGGCGTGGTGCAGCAGGAAGTATTCCTGTTTGACGGAACGGTGCGTGAGAATATTGCCTATGGCAATCATGAGGCGTCACTGGACGCGGTGATCGAGGCGGCGACGCGTGCCAACGCGCACGAGTTCATTCAGGAACTGCCCGACGGGTACGATTCGATCATCGGCGAGCGCGGCGTGAAGTTATCGGGCGGTCAGCGTCAGCGTTTGGCCATCGCTCGTGCCCTGCTGGCCCAGCCGGCAATTCTGATCTTTGACGAAGCCACCAGCAATCTCGACACCGAAAGTGAGCAACTGATCCAAAGCAGCATGGACGAACTACTCAAGGGCCGCACCACCTTCATCATCGCGCACCGCCTGTCCACGATTACGCACGCCGACCTGATCGTCGTTATCGAAAATGGAGAGATGGTCGAGCAGGGCACGCATGCCGAATTGATGGCGCGGGACGGCGACTACGCCGAGATGGTGCGACGGCAACAGGATACCATGAACCTGGTGTGAGTGTGGTTTGCTGGCGAGCAAGTCTTATGTAGCTGAACGAGGCCCTTCGCTCAGCAGGCATCGCTCCTTGAATGCAAAATGCAAAATGCAAATTGCAAAATGTAGTTCTGGTGATCGACCCTAGCGATCCGAGTACACGTGGGTGCTTTCTTCCTTGGACACGGGGGTCTCCCGTTCGTCGCTCCGCACACGGACGACCGTGCGATGGTCACCAGCGGCCGTCGCGTTGGCACTGATCGTAAACGAGATCTCCTGGCCCGGTTGCAACGCGGGAATCGGATCCAGCACGACTGACTGGCCGCGAATCTCGTTGCGAAGGGAACCCTGAACTGAAACGGGCTGCATGGCCTGGGCGAAATCAACTTGCACTTGCACGTTGCTGGCCGGAATCTGTCCCTGATTGACGACGCGAACCTTGTACGTGGTTCCCGTGCCGACTTCGATGGCATCGGCGGTATCGTCGATGTCAAAGTACAGTTCGGACAGCTGCTGGACGGAGAGCGATTGCGTGGTGTTTTGACTCTGGTTCAAATCGGCCGTGGCCGTGACATCGATGTCCTGCTGGCCCGTGGCGATCGGCATTGTGGTGAGCTGGACGGTACCGTTTTTTTGCGGATCCAGCTTGGCCAAACGCCACACCACAGCGTGGTTGTTGCGGTCGTACTGGCCCTGGTTGTTGGCTTCGACAAACCGCAGCCCGCGTGGCAGGCGGGCGACCAGTTGCATATTGGTGGCAGCGGCCGTACCCAGGTTGGCTACGGTGAACGAGTGTTTTGCCGGACGATTGAGGAATTTGCGACGGGGACCATCGCCACGTAGCGTTAATTGCGGCGCAATGATCCTCAAATCGACGGTATCGGTGGCCTGCAACTTGCCGGCACCGTGTGCCACCAGCACGTTACGCACCTGACCGGTCTTGGCCGCCCGCAATCGCAGCTGGATATTTCGCGTTTCACCTGGCCGCAACGTGCCAATGGGATATTCCAGTTCCCGCTGTCCGCCGGCAAAATCAAGAGCTTCCGGTACATCTTCCTGCAGCACCACATTCTCGGCGGCACCATTGCCCTTGTTTTCGATAAAGATGTTCAGCAGCACTTCCTGCCCGATCAGCACCGTAGCTGGAGCCTCATGGCGAATCGACAGTTGCGGCTGGGTGCAAACCGTTTGGGCCGATGCCTGGGCGCCAAAGGTCACGTGGGCAACGCTGCCGATGTTGCCGGCTTGTTCGGGCAGCAATTTCATCTTGATCGAGGCTTGCTGGCCGGGGTTCAGAGTTCCCAGGTTCCAGCTGATACGGCCACCCGGCGCCGCCGACGCTTCGGGCATGGCTTCGATCAGCCGGGTTCCCTCAGGCACGTAATCAAAGACCTGGACATTGTCGGCAGCTGCGCGACCGGTGTTTTTGACGATCAGTTCAAACGTGGCTTCCCGATTGACCTGGATCAGCGCGGGCATTTGCACGCCTTCCAGTTCTGTGGTGCCCGGCGTTGGCCTGGCCATCGTCGACCCGCTGTTGTTTGATGCGGCCGAAATATTCCGGGTGCGGGGAGCCGGCGTCGTGTTGTTGCGGACGGGTGGAGGTGTACTGTTGTTGCGCACCGGGACCTGCGTCGCCGTAATCTGGTTGCGCGGAGTCACCGGAGGCGTGGTTTGTTGAGCGGCCGCAGCGGGTCGCATCGGCGGCAAAGTCGATCGGGTGGGGGGCGGCGTTGTCGTTGTGCCAGACGCTGCACTGGCGTTTGCTGATTGGCTGCCGGGCAAGGGCAGGTCGCCGGAGCGCGAAATGTTAGAGGCAGCCGCAGCCGCTGCCGCTCCGGCAATTGCGGCTTCAGCCGGTTTCACCGGAATGACCGGTGCCCGGGTGCCTGATGGCCGGCCGCCAAACGAACCGCCGGAACCCTGGTTGGCGGGTCGCGAGCTGCCCGAACCCGTCAATTCCGGAGGTCCGGACCCGGTCGCTGGTCGGATTGGTGGCGTTGTTGATTTGGGTGTGGAATCATTGGCAGACCTGATCGGGGGCAGCAGATTGTTGCCGCGGTTGGCTGAGGGCGCAAATCCGCCGCCAGCAGATGGTTGACGGGGTGGCAAACTCGGACTGGTGCCTGTGGACGGCGGCGGCGTGGTGCGGCCGGCTAATGGAGGAATGTCCATTTTGGGCCGGTCACCGGTTTTGCTGTCCTGCTGAGGCGGACGAAAACTGCCCGGTCGCACAGGCGGTGTCGAAGACCCAGCGGCAAAGGAGGACTTGGCGCTACTGGACCCGGCCGGTCGCAAGGGAGGTGGAGTGGTGTTGTTGCTATTGGGCGCGCCATCGCCCATGGAAAACCCGCTGCCGCCAGCTGGCCGACTCGGCTGAAACGGCGGCGGCGATGGCGGCCTGGTTGTCTGGTCATCGATTCCGCTGACCGTCGTTACCTTGTCGTCGGGGGTGGTAACGGGGACCCTGGCGACTTCGCCCGCGTCGGCTTCGGCCGCGTTCTCGGCCAATTCCGCTTCTTTCTTTTTTTGATTCTGAATCGAATGCATGACGGCGAATGTGCCCAGACCAATAAACAGGCCTACCGCACACAATCGCAGAAACAGGGCTTTGGTAAATCGTTTTCGTGTCGCCATCTCAGGCATCCTGCCGGGGAACTTGCGGGTCAACTTCTAACTTGGGCAGATGACATAGCTTCCACCCAACGCGAGGATTCGCGGAGGTGGAATAGCAAATTGAGAGATTTCCAAACAAGCCCAATGTTACCAGCGCAGGCAAGATGGCCGCAGAACCAGGTTGCAGCTGTGTGAGAATCGCCGGAAGTGCTAGCGAATGGGTGCGCCCGCTCCGCTACTTTCCGTCCTTGTCAGCGCGACCCAGAAAGCGTGACAGGCGGCTCCGCCTGGGCTGTGACTGGTCGTCGGAACCGCCGGCGTTTGCCATGTTGGAGCGAATATGGGCCATTTCCAAATCCAGCTCGTTGCGGCGGTTTTCCAGTTCCTGGTTGACACGAGACAAGCGGGCCCGTTCGATGGAGATTTCGATTTCCGCCCTCCGCAGTTTTTCTTCCAGAATGCTGCGCAAATCCATGACTTCGCGGGACCACGCTTCGTCGTGACTCGAGAAGTTGTCATCTGACAACCACGAGCCATCGCCGGATTTCACCGAGTGGTCGTTGTCGGTGGCCGATGATGTTTTCTGCTTGTCGTCGGATTGGTCCGCAGCGGCTTGGGAACGGCTCGTACCCGCATCTACTTCACTGATGTAGCCATTTAGTAGCGACTGTTTGCGGTATTCCCATGAATTCTTGTCGACTTCGACATCTGCTTCTTCAGCGGCCTTGTCGTTGTTCTGGATCCAGTGCACAACGGGGCCAAGCGCCGTGGTCAAATGGTCGATCGATTCCTGGGCTACTTCCAGCTTGTCCGCCAAATCATTAATGCGATCGGTGGCTTGCTCGGCATTTTGAAATTGTTCCACCAGCTGTTGCAACGCATCGAGCAACTCGCTGCTGCGTGCACCAACATCATCGTCGGCACGCTGCTCGGGCGCAGTTTCGGCGTTCTGATGAAAGCTGAACATGGTTTGATCAAAACCGAAAACAGATGGGGAAACCTATATAAGCAAGGTTACGTTGCCTTACTGAAGATGCGCGCGGATTTAACGGCCTGACGGTGGCAGATTCCTCAATAGCCGGGAATCGCGACATTTCCACTTCAAAATGCATAACCGGACAACCGGCCCAACCCGCCGTAAAGGGGCTTGTCAAGCCGTAGTTGGTGGGCCTCAGACCCTCGGATAAAATCGGTCATCTGGCCCTCTGGAAGGATTCAAAAGCAAGCTATGTCCGCCGATCGACCCTTTGCCCATCTTCATTGCCACAGCCATTACAGCCTGCTGGATGGTGCCAGCAGCATTCCGCGTCTGGTCGAGCGTGCCCGTCAGCATGGCATGAACGCCCTGGCCCTGACCGACCATGGCAATCTGCATGGGGCCCTGGAGTTTTACCAGTTGGCCCGCCGCGAGGGCATCAATCCGATAATTGGCTATGAAGCGTATGTGGCGCCGGGCAGCCGCCTGGAAAAGGGGCAGCCTGGTCAGGGGGAACGCAACTATCACCTGACGCTGCTGTGCCAGAATCAGACCGGATTTCGCAACCTTGTCAAAATGGCTTCTGCGGCTGCTCTGGAAGGATTCTATTTCAAGCCCCGCATTGATCGCGAATTGCTGGAGGCTCATAGCGAAGGCATCATTTGTCTGAGCGGTTGTGTATCCAGCGAGTTCAATCAGGCGATTCTCAAACACCAGGGACGGGGCGCTGAGGAAATCCTCCAGCAGGCCAGCGAAGTCGCGCAGTGGTTTCATAGTGTCTTTGGCGATCGTTACTTCATCGAAATCATGAATAACGGTGTAGGCATTCAGCAAACCTGTCTGCAAGCCTCCGTGGAACTGGCCGATTCGCTGGGCTTGCCGCTGGTAGCGACCAGCGATTGTCACTATGTCGATCAGGGGGATGCCGATGCCCAGGACGTGATGCTGTGTATCAACACGGGACGTTTCCGCACCGACACGAATCGCATGAGGATGGACGGACAGGAATACTATTTGCGGACTCCGCAGGAAATGTACGCCAAATTTCCGGGGCTGGAGCACGCGGTGGCCCGCAGTCAGGAAATTGCGGACTCGGTCGATATCCAGCTGGAGATCGGCAAACGCCACTTTCCCACCTATCAGATCGAGGATCAGCGCACGCCGATCGCGTTATTGCGGGAGATATGCGAGTGCGGATTACGGGAACGTTATGCGGGCGACCAGGAGATGTTGCCCGGCGGACAACTGTCCGAGGTCGTCCAGCAGCGACTGGATCGGGAACTTGGTGTGATCGAGCGGCTGGGATTCGAGAATTACTTTTTGATTGTGTGGGATTTTGTCCGTGAGGCCCGCGAGCGAAACATTCCGGCCACGGCGCGGGGCAGCGGCGTCGGCGCCCTGGTTTGCTTTGCGACGTACATGAGTCACGTGTGTCCGATCCGCTACGATCTGCTGTTTGAGCGATTCCTGGACGAAAATCGCAAGGAAGCCCCCGATATCGATATCGACTTCTGCAAACAGCGACGTGGCGAGATGATCGATTATGTCAAGGAGAAATACGGCGCGGAAAACGTGGCCCAGATCGGCACCTTTGGAACACTGGCGGCCAAGGCGGCGATCAAGGATGTCGGTCGGGTACTGGGACTGCCCCTGGCTCGCGTCAATCAGATTACGGCCATGGTCCCGGACCGGCCCAAGGTCAAGATCCACGATGCGCTGGAGGAAAACGAGGAGTTGCGCAAGGTCTTCGGCAAGGACCCGGAAGTTCGCGAGATGATTGAATTCGCGCAGCAACTGGAGGGCCTGGCTCGCAACGTAGGAACTCACGCTGCCGCCGTGGTGATTGGTGACAAGCCGCTGACCGAATACCTGCCACTGGGTCGCGTCTCGGGCAAGGAAGACATCATCACGCAATGGTCGATGGAGGATGTCGAGGCAGCCGGGTTGTTGAAGATGGACTTTCTCGGTCTGCGGAATCTCACGGTGCTGAGCAATGCCGTGGATATCATCCGCGAAACGCGTGGCGAAACGATCGACCTGTACCGCTTGCCGCTGGACGATCCCGAGACGTTTGCCTTGCTGCAACGTGGCGAAACCCGGGGCGTGTTTCAGCTGGAAAGCGGCGGGATTCGCGATCTGCTGCAAAAAATGAAGCCCGACCATTTCCACGACATTATCGCTACCAATGCCCTGTACCGGCCCGGCCCGCTGGAAGGCGGTATGGTGCAGCAATACATCGACGTCAAGCACGGTCGCAAACCGGCACAGTACAAGCACGACGTGTTGCGGGAAATCCTCGGGGAAACCCACGGCGTGATGGTGTACCAGGAACAGGTGATGCGGATTCTCAATCGCCTGGGCGACATCCCGCTGGCCGAAGCGTATACGTGCATCAAGGCGATCAGCAAAAAGAAAGAGGAGATCATCAGCCGCAACCATGAGGAATTCATCAACGGCGCGGTAGCCAACGGCTTGCCCAAAAAGGCGGCCGAGGAATTCTGGGAAATGATCCTCAAGTTTGCCGGTTACGGTTTCAACAAATCACACTCGACCGCCTACGCCCTGATTGCTTTCCAGACAGCCTATCTCAAGGCCCATTATCCGCACGAGTTCATGGCGGCTTTGTTGACCGGCGACATCCCGCATCGCAACTTTGTCCGCAAGGATTCGCTGGTCGAACACCTGGAAGACTGCCAGCGCATGGAGATCGAGGTGATCCCGCCTTCGGTGAATTCATCCGGAGTCAAGTTCCGTGTCGCCGACGACAAGATTCACTTTGCATTATCGGCCATCAAGGGGTGCGGCGGTTCGGCGGCCGAAGCGATCGTGCGGTCCCGCGAGCAGGATGGGCCCTTCCACGACATCTTTGATTTCTGCGAGCGGGTCGAGAGCAGTAGGTGCAATCGATCGTCGATCGAGGCGTTGATTCGCGCCGGCGCCATGGATTGTTTTGGCGCGCATCGCGCCCAGTTGCTGGCCGTCCTCGACCGGGCTCTGCAATCCGGCGCGGCAGCGGCTGCTGATCGTCGTAGCGGTCAAAAGAGTTTGTTCGGCGGCGACGAGGAAGAGGATGTAGCCGACGCTGCAACCAGTTCGCTGCCCGATCTTCCCGAAATGGACAAACACGACATGTTGCTTGCCGAAAAGGAAGTGCTGGGTTTTTATCTAACCAGCCATCCGTTACAGGAACACGATGCACGACTGGCCCGTTTCCGGACCCATCTCAGCAACCAGTTGAACGCGTGTCGTGATCGCGAATCGGCTGTGCTGGGAGGCATGATTTCGTCGATCAAATATTCGCATGTCAAACGCGTCCGCGACGCGGACTCGCCCACCAAATATGTGATGTTTGACCTGGAGGATATGGCCGGCTCGGTCCGCTGTATTCTCTGGCCTCAGGATTTTGTCAACCATGGTCATCGGGTGCAGCCGGAGTCTATTGTGGTTGCCCGGGGGTCGGTAGATAAACGAGGGGGGGACGAGGCAAACCTGATCGTTGACGAGTTGATTCCGCTAGATGCTCTGGAAGATCGGTACACCATGGGTATCCGCGTGCAAGTGGACGAAAAGCGGCACGGAATCGAGGTGCTGCAAACGATTTACGAGATTGTCCGCGGCTATCCAGGTTCCCGCAGACTGGAACTCATGCTAAAAACGGGCGACGGCGCGCTGGTGAAAACCCTTAGTAACAAGATCAAGATCGAAATCAGCGACGAAATGAAACAGCGTCTCGACGATTTGCTGGGGCAGGGCAGTGTCCACTACCTGACCGAGGCTCCGCGACCGGTCGAGACACCATCCAATGGCAATGGCCGACGCAGGGCCTGGTCAGGAACATCCTGAACGGGAGTCGAAGGGAACCACTGATGACGTCTGCAACCGCAGAGAAAATCCTGAAGATTCTTTTGCGATTGCATGCGCTGATTCTGTGCGCTGCCTTCTTCTTTGTCTTTCTGCCCAACGGCTGGATGCAATCGTTGCACACGGCGCTGGGGCTGGGAGACATGCCCAGCAGCGCCATCGTGGAGTATCTGGCAAGGTCCACGTCCATGCTGTACGCCGCTCAAGGCGTGATTATGCTGGTTATCGTGTGGAATCCGCGGCGTTACTGGGACCTGATCCCGGTCATCG
>CAMYKF010000738.1 GCA_947258905.1 uncultured Pirellulaceae bacterium
GTTTACCCGCAACTCAATCTGGGTACGTTACCCAAAGATCAGAAGTATCGATTCAACTGGAATGGCCCGCTGACCGCGCAGGTGCAGGACCCCCGCGTACTGTATCACGGCGGCAATATCCTGTTTCGCAGTGACGATGAAGGCCACAGCTGGACGAAGATCAGTAGCGACCTGACTCGCAACGATCCGGAAAAGCACGGCGCGGGCAGCGAACCATTTACCAACGAAGCGGCCGGTGGCGAAGTCTACAACACGATCAGCTACATCGCCGCATCACCACACGCGGCCGGCACGATCTGGGTCGGAACCGACGACGGCCTGGTCCACCGCACCGACGATGAAGGTCAAACGTGGAACGAAGTCACACCGCAGGGTCTGGAAGAATCACTGATCAACGCCATTGATCTTTCACCCCACGATCCGCAAACCGCCTTTATCGCCGTCACGCGATACAAGTTCAATGAACTGCGACCGATGGCATACAAGACTGTTGATAACGGAAAGTCATGGGCGCCGATTGTGCACGGGATTGCCGATGGACATTTCGTTCGCGTCGTCCGACAGGATCCGGTGAACCCGCGAATTCTGTATGCGGGTACCGAAGGCGGACTGTACATCAGTTTCGATCAGGGTGCGAATTGGAAACCATTCCAACGGAACTTGCCGCGTTGCCCGATCACGGATCTGACGTTTCAGGACAACGACTTGATCCTGGCTACGTCAGGGCGGGCTTTCTGGATCCTCGACGATCTGGGATCACTTCAGCAATCCTGCGGTGAACTGGACACTGAATCGCTGCACATCTTCCAGCCCAAACCGGCATACAAGTTCACATCAGCCACGTCAGCATCCGCTTCGCCATTTGCTGGCCAGAATCCTGCGCCGGGCGTAATCCTTGACTATCAGCTGCCGTCGAACTGGACGGACAAAATGAAACTTACGCTGGAAGTCCTCCGCGGCGACGGCACCGTGTTGCGTACGATCGACAGCACCGACAAGTCGAAAGACAAAACATGGACGGGCGGACCGGGCAGGGAACCAGTGCTGCCCGCCAGGGCCGGCATGAACCGATTTCACTGGGACCTGCGTACCGATCCGATTCCGGGCGTACCCAATATCTTTGTCATGGGTAGCCACAATGGATCACGAGTCGTCCCGGGCGAGTACACGTTGCGATTGTCTACTGATCAGGAAGGCATCGGACCGGAAGAAACAACCACCAGGGTATTAGCCGATCCGCGAATTAAAGCCGACGATGCCGACTACGTTGCCCAGCAGGCAGCGCTGGATCGCATCGGTGCCCTGGCCACGGAAGTCCATCAATCGGTCAACCAGTTTCGACAGGTGAAACGGCAGCTGTCCAGCCGCATCGGATTGCTCCGCGACATGGAGGGTCATGACGCACTGGTCGAGTTGGGGCAAGCGGCCTTGCAACGCATCAAGCAATGGGAAGGCGGTTTGGTTCAATCGAAACAGGAAACGTTTCAGGACGTGATCAATTTCCGCAACCAGCTGAATGCCGAGTTGGTTTATCTTGGCGGACAACTGGATACCAACGAGCCTCGTCCTACTGAGGCATCATTGCAACGACTCGACGAGTTGGCCGGTCACTGGCAGGAGGCCGCCGGAGAACTCAAGGCGCTCATCGATGGCCCGATCCGTGAATTCAACGCGGCGTACAAGGCCAGCGACCTGCCGGCTTTGATCATTCCCGATCAACGTTAGTCGGATTCCTTCATGGATGACCGGTGCCACTCGGGTTCGCCCGAGGGTGTCCGGGAATTACGTAGCCCGATTTGCAAAATTCGCTGCAGCAAAAAAGACTGCGCCCGAAGTGTTGCCACTCCGGCTACATTCGCGCAGCATTTTCTCGCGTTTAAGTTTTCGAACACACTGGGTTAATGACATTCCTTTTGGGAAATACCGTTGCCGGACAGCGTCCGACATCGTGCTGGCAGATTTGGGAAGACCGCGGCACACGACTTGCACGGTTTGGTCAAGTTTCGCAAGGGCCGGTGTCTGACATCCGACAACAAGCGGAACCGGCACAACATCGTATGTGCATGTGCGAAAGGGCACGGATGAAGGATCGCGGTAACTGTCCGGCAGACAAGTTTGCATGGACTCGCCCCGGGCAATCAACATCCGACAGCTGGACGATGTCCGACAACCAGACCAACGAGAGCCATCAAATCAACAGCGCCGATCGATTGTCGCAGCAAATTCTTGATTCCCTGACCGCGGAAGTGGCGGTACTGGATCAGGATGGAACGATCGTTGCGGTCAACAAGGCGTGGCAAAAATTTGCAGTTGCCAACGGGGGTTCGGAGGAAACCACCGGTGTCGGTGTGAATTACCTGGACGTTTGCGGTCGCGCCAGTGGTGAGGACGCACTGGCTGGACAACTGGTGCGTCAGGGAATCGAAGACGTACTGAACGGTGCCGACGAAGTCTTCAAATTTGAGTATCCCTGCCATTCCGATGATCGCCGGCGGTGGTTCCTGCTATACGTTTCCCGTCTGGACAAGTCAGACTCGTTTGTGGTGACGACGCATCTGCCCATTACCGAGCGCAAACTGACCGAACAGCGTCTGGTTGTGGCGGAACGGCTGGGGGCAATCGGCCAGGCCATGCAAGGGCTCAGTCATGAAGGGCGCAACGCCCTGCAGCGTGCGCAGGCCCACATGGCCTTGTTGCGTTTTCATGTGGAGGACAATCCCGAGGCACTTGAGTTGATCGGGAAAATCGAGAAGGCTCAGGAGAAGTTGCTCGATTTATATGAGGACGTCAAGAGTTACGCAAAGCCCATCTCGCTGCACTGCCAATCATGCCGGATCGACAAACTGGCAGAAAAGGAATGGACGAAGTTCCAGTTGGCGAGCCGGCCGGCGCAATTCTCGTTTGTCAACAACTCGACTGATCCGACATGCAAGGTCGACGCAGAAACCGTTGCCCGGGTCTTGCAGGAGGTCTTCAAAAACGCTGTGGCCGCCTGCCCTGACGCCCCGCAGATTGAGCTGGCCTGTAATGATGATGTGTTGAACGGACACGCGGCGGTCACTTTGGTTGTGAGCGATAACGGGAGCGGCGTTCCGACAGAGGAGCGAGAGCAAGCCTTTCAGCTATTTTCCACGATCGGAACACATGGCACCGGACTTGGCCTGGCCTGGTGCAAACGCATCATTGCGGCACACTTTGGACGCATTCAGTTCGAGACCCCGCGACTGGGTGGCGCATCAATCTCGATCACGCTGCCCAGACAACGGTCGATTCCCCGTGTGGTTAACGACTGATGCTTCCGACCGGGATTCGTTTACCAGCTCATGCCTGATACGATCGGGAACCAGCGGCGTGTAACGATTTGGCAAAAAATCTTTCAGCTTCACCGCAAGGAGACAACGCCTTGACCAAAAACAAAGACATCCGGCACAAGGAAAAACACGACAAACCGGCCGTGTCGGGGGAGGGTGGCGACATCCGAGCCAAACCCCGGAAGATCAAGAATTCGGTATACGAGCGCGAATTGTCGCGACTGCAGATTGAACTAGTCAAGTTGCAGGCGTGGATCAAGCATGAAGGGCTGCGGGTTGTGGTGCTGTTTGAGGGCCGCGACGCCGCAGGCAAGGGCGGCACAATCAAGCGTATCACTCAAGTTATGAATGCGCGGATTTGTCGCGTTGTTGCACTGCCGCGACCGACTGAGAGGGAAACGACTTGCTGGTATTTTCAGCGTTATGTCGCCCACTTGCCGGCAGCCGGCGAACTGGTCCTGTTCGATCGCAGCTGGTACAACCGCGCCGGGGTCGAACATGTAATGGGATTTTGCAGCGACCGACGCGCAGCTGGAAACTCAGTCCGATGGACATCGAATCCCGCGCACGCTGGGTTGAATATTCCATGGCCAAAGACACCATGTTCATGCATACCGACATCGCTGAGGCGCCCTGGTACGTCGTCAATGGCGACAACAAAAAGCGTGCTCGCCTGAACGTGATCACCCACCTGTTGAGTATGATCCCTTACCAGGACCTGACGCCGAAACCTCCGGAACTCAAGCCCCGGCCGGAACCAGGTAACTATCTTCGAACACCTATCGATCAACAGACTTTCATCAAGGAAGTGTGGTAGCCTGCGTCGAGTCGGCCCCCGGAGAATGTCCGGGAGTCGATGCAGCTTTTTATGGGTCGGGGATCTCGTTCAGCGTGTAATACGCGTCGACGTGCAACAGGCTTTCACTAGTTGCCGATCGCATGTCGGGCAGATGGAATTCATGCACGTGACCCTGCACACGGCCGGCAACTCCCAGCTTCACCATCAGCCCATCATCGGAAACGGTTGCTTGCTCCACGACAGGCGTGGTCTGGTCGACTTCCGGGCTACCGTATCCCTGCCGGTAAATGTGAGTGAAGGTTGTCAGTTGATAGACGCCGGGATCGGCAGCGATCTGCCGGTCGACGGGACGGGTAAAGGCAATTTCAAATCCCTCGGCGGAAGCCCTGATTTCCCTGATTTCAAAAGGCGTCAATCCGGTCCAGTCCAGTCGTTGAATGGCGTAGGCCCGCGGCCCGCGGACCGGCCAGCCGCGGTTGGTTCCGCCGGCGACCAGGTTGCCATCAGGTGTAAGCTGCACCGCCAGTAAACCGGTGTCGAAGCCTTCGCGAAACGGATAGCAGGCACCCTGCCAGACTCCGTTGACCTGTTCCGTTGTCGCTCTCATCACCACACCCAGGCTGAAGTCACCGATGAACATTTGGTTTTCAAACGGACCAAACTTGCCGCCTGTCCGATCGACGGTGAAACCGGAAATCGACCGCCCCATTTTCTTGTAGGGGAACACGACAGCATAAGGCACGAGCTCCTTGATGCGTTGTCGCTCGATCTCAAGACGCGAAGGGGAATTGGGCTCGATGGGTGGCGGTCCCATTCCCGGGGCGAGGTCATACCAGTTAAAGCTGATAGGATGCCCCATAAACCCTCCCGGCTGAAGCACCTTTAGCGAGCACGAGCCGTTCCATGGCCCCTGGCTTTCGGCATAGAACATTACGCCATGTTCGTTAGGCCCGATGCCGCAGGGGCTGCGAATTCCGCTGCAAACAGGAATGGTTTCTCCGTCGGGGGTAATCTTCAAACACCATCCGCGAAACGGAACTTTGGAGTTATAGGATTCAGAAAGGCACAGCGCCACCCAGATGTTTCCTTCCTCGTCAGGTTTCGATCCGAACGAGAATTCGTGGTAATTCCGAAAGCCCCAGGCATCGCTCAGCGTATCAAACCGGTCCGCCCGGCTATCGCCGTCGACATCCGTAATGCGGGTGACTTCGGTTTGCTGCGTGACGAGGAACGAGCCTTCACGCCAGGCCATGCCAAAGATCTCGTCCAGGCCACCGGCATACTTGTGAAATACCGGCTGTGGATGCTCGTCGAACACACCATCGACAAGGAAGATATCACCGCGGCGTGTCGCGATCGCCAGTTGTTGCTGGTCCGGCATGACTTCAAAGCTGCCGGCTTCAACGGCCAGTTCTTGTGGCAGTGGAACATCCACCATACGGTAATATTTTTCCTCCGCTTCACCCGTTCCCCAATATTCGCCCAGCGGCTCTTGCTGGGGCAGGCAAACCAGCGGGATGCAGAAGATGGATTGAATCAAGGTTGTAATCATGCGAGTTCTTTAATGGGCAGTGCGCGGCTCAAAGGCGAAAGCTATGACGCGATTCGCCCGGTTCTATTCCCACAAGTATTCAACGATCAGCTGTTGTTCCTGACCGGCCTGCAGAGCAATCGGACACTGCAATTGTTGCCCCTCGGCGGTATCCACGATGTCTGCCGGGTGATCGGAAATAATGCGCACCCGCGGCCCGTTGCCAGTCGAATACACGTTCGCCGCTTCCCGGGTGATGCTCTCGGCCGCTGCAATGCGAAAACGCAAACCGTCGCGGCGCGTGTCCGAAGAAAGCGTGACAACCCGCCGCAGGCAGGATTGTTGAGACGCTTCATCGATGGCCGGCAAGTAAAAGTCTTGTACATTGACTTCTTCAAATGTGTACCGAAACGCCGGCCGGCGATTTTCATCCAGCCAGTAACCGCGAAACTGATGGCTGGGTGGTCGGCCCTCGTCAACAACCCACGGCTCGATTAAATCATCGAGTTCCGGCCCTTTGGCAAACTGGACCGGCCGACCCAGCGGTCGCACGTTACCATGGCCTTGCCCGGTCCAGACGCCTGCCGGGTCAACGAATTTGCCGCGCCAGATCATACCGAGTCTCATTTGCTCGGCGTCGAACGCCAGATTCACTCCACCGGGATAGCCGACTCCGATCCCGCGTTTACCGATACCGGGATAGCTGCGACGCAGCATTTGAGCTTCGTCACCAACCACGATCTCCAGCGGTTCCCGCACCACGCCGCTGGGAGTTCCTGCCTGGCGGCCATCGATCAGGTATTGCCACAACGCCTCAATCTGAAACGCGGCATCGCCACGTATGTCTTCGCGAATTGCCCGGCCACCCGGCCAGAATGAAGGCATCACAGTATTGGGACTGAATTTCTGCGGGGCCAACATGTATTGATAGTACCAGTCCTTTTTGAGCCGTTCCGACATTTCCGTAAGGTCGACGGCGGGCATCGTGTCCGACAACTTGTACTTGTAGGTATGACAGGCTACGCAATTCAGCCCCTTGTTTCCCGCCATTTGCAAACCCTGTTCGCGCATCGCCTTCTGGTCATCGAAGGTTGCAAATGTGATTTCTGACAGCTGGTCGGTTTCCTGAAACAAGCGCACGAGATGACCGACGTTCTCTTCACCGTATTGGGGCATGCGTGTCTTCATATAAGGACGAATCACTCGTCCGTTAACCAACACGTCTCGCATCCAGGCCGGCTTCAGTTTTGCTCCTGCTCCCGTCAACGTGGGCGGAATCCGTCCCTGATCTCCGAGATTCAGGTTGGTGGTCTGGAAGTGCGGGTTGCGTTCAGCCGAGACACCGCCCAGGTTATCGCGATCGTGGCAGGCAATGCAGTTGAACGCCTTCAGCGAAACATCAATTTGCTGTTCATTGGTCAGCTTCACTGGATAATTGGTGAGTGCCGCATTAATCGCCGCCAACTCGGTGTTGTCGAGCGAAAAGACCGGCCGGCTGCCGACGCCATTGTGATCGCCGGTCGACAGGCAGCCTTGCTCGGGTCTCAGTTGCTCAAGTGCCAGTTGACTTGCCGGCTGCAGGCGTTGATCCTCTGGACCAGCGTGGCAGGCCGTGCAATTGAGTTCGGAAAAAAGAACGCGACCTTGCTCGGCCAGTGCCTCATCGGTTTCCCAGGGCGTTGCGGGCGGCGCCGGGCGTTGTAACAGATAGTTCGCTATATCTTCAGCCTCAAAGTGCGTCAGCTGCATGTTGGGCATGCGACCCGAAGGACGCACAGCCAGCGGGTCCTCCAGGAATGCAACGAGCCCCTCGACATTGTATTTGTGTGTGAGATCGCCCAGTGCTACTGAATCACCGATTACACTCTCAATCGCCGATTCGTCGCGGTCGGCATGGCAGGCAACGCAACCCACGGAATGAAACAACTCGGCACCGCGCGTCACGGCTTGTTTGTCGACGGGCTGAACCTGGAACGAAGCGTCAACTGCCGAAACCAGGTAATGGGTGATCGCCTCAGCCGCTTGCTTGCGCATTGCTTCGTCAAGGTGGCCCAGCATGTGAGGCATGGAGGTGCCAGGTTTTGCGGACTGGGGTTCCTCGATGAACCTCGCCATGTGGTTGGGGTTCAACCATTGGCTGGACCACTTCAGGTCGGGGGCATGTCTGGCGGTGACCGTCGGATTGACTTGTTTCGGTTGGTGGCAGGCAACGCAGTTCAGTTCATGAATCAGTACCAAACCGTTGAGTTCCGCGCTTAATTGACGCCGGGCGGCTGACGGGAACGCGCCTTCATCAATGGCCGGTCCTCGTTCTCTGACTTCGAACACGTAGCGAACCAGATCAAGGAATTGCTGGCGGTCCCGAAGCTGGTCAACCAAACCGTCGGGCATACTCGATTTCCGGCCAAATCGCAGTTCGTCCAGATCTGCCTGGCGGATGGAAATCAGCCGGTCAACATCGTCGCGATCGCGTAAAACAATCCTTTCCGAATCTTTCTCAACAACCATCCCGTCGAAGGTCTGGCCGTCCAGTGTCACCGCAACAATCGTCTCGAATCCTTCCTTGATGTCTCGTGAAGGCTCCAGTATCGACTGCACAATTTGTTTATCGGTTGTTCCCTGACTCATCTGACTGAGGTCAGGACCAAACCGGTCTCGTTCCGACACAGGACGGTGGCACTTGGCGCAATTGATATTGCCCTGGTGAAAAAGAATCGCGCCGCGGACGATGTCACCATCCCGGCGTGCCGCTTTCGCCAGCCCGTCCGGATCCTCTGCGATCAATCTTTCGCTGAGCGTTTGCGCCGATAAACAGCTTGTCGACAGCATCCATGCGACAAGCGTAGCCAGTTGCAGAACGAGTTTCATCTAACGCGCATTCCGCTGTTGCAAATTGGGACCCACGCTGCCAGCGCAATCGGCAGCTGTTACTCTGACCCAGTATAGTCAGATTGTCGCCGATCAGCTTCCGGTGCCGTTTCAGCTTTCGTGCTTGACCGCGAGGTGTTTTCGATGCTGCTAACGCAAACTCTGCCGAATGGGCCCGATATCCAGTAGAAACAGACTCAGGCCATGAGTGGCCGCGACCAGGGCACCATCGCGACCTTGAATCGCCAGATCGACAACCGGAGCGGTGGGCAGCGTGTGGCATAGCGATTCCCAATGCTGGCCTCCATTACTTGACATGTAAACTCCCAGATCCGTGCCAACAAAGATCAGTCCTTCCGTTTCCGGATCTTCCACCAGAGTATTGGCCGATTCATGCGGCAAGTTGCCCGCGATCGAGGCCCAGGTTTTTCCAAAGTCATCCGACAGGAAGAGGTAGCATGCGGAATCCGATTCGTTCTTGCCGGACAGTACCACGTAAACACGACCAGGATCATGAGCTGATGCAATAATGTCGCGAATCGTCTTGCGGGGCAGCCCACCGCCCGCATCCGCCCAGGTCTCACCTCCGTCAGCTGTCAGAAATACCTGGCCGCGACCACCGCCCGCCACCAGCCGATCTGCATCCAACGGCGACTCTGCCAGCGCCAGTAAACCGCCCGATGTCAGATCCGGACTGACGGGCTGCCACGAGTCGCCGCGGTCGCTGGATCGAAACACGCGTTGCGCGGCGCAGTACAGCACCGTTGCACCCGGATGCGTGGAGGGAAAAAACGGTGTGTCCCAGGCGAATCGCAATTCGTTCTCGTTTTCGCCAGCGCGGGGTCGAATCCTTTTTGCAGTGCGCAGCCGGCCAAGTCGACTGCGATTCAAGTCCCCTTGTTGCTGGGTGTAGTACGTTGATTGCGGGTCATTGGGGTCGGGAAAGGTGGAGAAGCCATCGCCACCGTTCCAGGGGTCCAAAAAAACCTGTTGCCACTGATCGTCTTCACCTTCCTCGTAACGGGCCGTGGCAGGCCCCGCAAATGACGCATTGTCCTGGGTGCCGCCCCAGATATGGAAAGGCGTCTGGTCGTCAACATGCACTTTGTAAAACTCGGCGATGGGCAAGTTGTTGAGGTGCAACCATGTTTCACCGCGATTCCATGAAACGTACAAGCCGCCATCGTTTCCGAGCATGACGTGTCGGGGGTTTTGCGGATTGATCCAGATGTCGTGTACGTCGAGGTGCATGCCGATTCCGCGGTGCGGATGCAAACGAAATACCTCGTCCTTTCTTTTGCTGACCCCGAATCCCCCTTCGCCTTCAAACGTCTTGCCGCCATCTCGCGAGATAATCAGCCGCAAACCGCCAATATAAACTCGATCCGCGTCGTCCGGCGCAACACGCAGGTCACAAAAGTCCCAACCCACGTAAGTCGGCACGTAGTCGTCGTGCGTTCGCGTCCACGAATCTCCAAAGTCATCCGAGCGAAACAGTATCGAGGCATTTCTTCGTCGAGCCAGATTCGGTGAAGAGCGATCGGCCATCAATGCATACACCACACCCGGCTCGGAAGCCGAGACATCGATGGCCACACGATCAATATCCTGTTCCGGCAATCCGCCGCCCAGCCGCTGCCAGGTTTCGCCACCATCATCACTGCGGAAGACGCCGCTGCCCGAACCGCCGCCCCGATCCCAGGCACTGGCGTAAAGTCGTTGCGGATCGTTCGGGTCGATGACGAGGTCGACAAAGGCAACGCGATCATTTTCAAACAGGACCTGCCGAAACGTTTGCCCGCCATCGGACGTTTTGAAAATTCCACGCTGCCCACCTTGCCTGCGTCGACCCATGGCAGCAATATAAACCACGTTCGGGTCATTCGGGTCAATCACAAGTTTGCCTATGTGTGCACTCTCGTGCAGTCCCATATTGGTCCAGGTCTTGCCTGCGTCGGTGGATTTGAACACCCCCGTCCCGGCATATGAAGTCCCCGATAGATGACATTCGCCCGTACCGACCCAGATAATCCCGGGATCGCTCGGTGCAATGGTCAGGTCGCCGACGGCAAAGGTCGATTCATGCTGGAAGATCGGTTCCCAAGTCAATCCGCCGTTGGTTGTTTTCCAGATGCCGCCAGCGCCGACACCGGCATAAATGGTTCCCGGGTCTCCCCTTGGAACATCAATCGACTCGATCCTTCCGCCGGCAAATTTGGGTCCCAGCGTTTGCCACTGCAGTTCCCGGAACGAAGAATTCCCGGCCATTTCGCAATGCACTTCCCACGCATCCAGTCGTGCTGCGCCACCAATCCTCGGTTCCTGAGCCAGGCCGGTGGCAATCAGGGAAGACAGCACCGTGATGGTGAAAGCCAGATGCCCAAGATATTTCGCGTACTGCATAACAACTCGATAGTGTCGACTTCTAACGCTCTGCCCTTTTGTCGGCAGGGAAACGCGCACCCATCCATTCGCTCATCAGTTCAAGATAGCCAGGAACGAACCCGGATTCCGGACCCGACGTCGTCACGAAGTGGCTGGCAGCCGGAAAAATCCTGATCTGGTAATCCGGATGACCTGCATCAGACAGAAATTGTCTTAGCGTGGTGGCGCTCTGATTGGGTGGCAGGAACGAATCCCGCTCACCCCAAATGGCGAGCACCGGGCAACGGATGACAGCTGCATTACGATACAGACTTCGATGCAAATCCCGGGAATACCGTCCCGACTCCAGCAGCCGAAAGAACAGGTCGGCGTCCAGATTGACCGCACGCTGGAGCGCGCCATCGGGATCGACGGTGGCAAACCAGGGCTCGCTGCTGAATCGCTGCACGACCTGACGCAATGAAACCAGCAGCGACTCTTTCTGTTGCCCGGTCAGTGCACCTTGCAAACGCGTTTTCGCCAATCTGACCAGAGTGGCCCAGGATTCGTCATTCCATTGGCTCACGCGTGATTGAATCAAAGGCCACTCCACGGTGTCGACACCGCTGAGCAATACAAAGGCTACCTCTTTGAAGGTCGTCGCCTTCAATATGTCCTGCTCGGCAAGTCCCGCATCGCGGCCCTTTTTTTCAGCGCTGTATCGCAACTGATCAAGCACCGGAACGCCCATGGCACCCGAGACGGCGATCACAAAAGCAACCTGTGGTTCCCTGGCTGCGGCCATGATGGCAATATCCGCTCCCTCACTGCCGCCAAAGATGCCGACCGAGTCGGCATGAATGCCTGACTTGCTGCCAAGAAAGGCGGCGGCAATTAGGGCCTCGGCGACCCTGTCATCACGACTTTGCAGCACTGCCATTCCGCTCGACGCACCGGTACCTGGACTGTCGTACACCAATGCCACAACATTGTTGGCGGCAAAATATCGGGCCAGCCTGATTCTCAGTGGGCCTCGCGGGCTCCGGTCACTCCCGGCCAGAATCACCACCGCCGGCAAATCCCCGGTCG
>CAMYKF010000739.1 GCA_947258905.1 uncultured Pirellulaceae bacterium
GATTACCGGGTCCTTACGTCAAACCCAAACCCGCTGTCGCTTGCCGGCAGCGGGTTTTTTTGTTGCCGCGAATCCCTGCTCTCCCCGTAAGCGATTGGGTCCCGATGTTTTTTTGTTAAGATCAACCCGCAACCAAATGCATGTGAACGCCGACCCTGGTTCCCGGGTCTGTCACTCATCAGGCGCTCGTAGCTCAGTTGGATAGAGCATCGGTTTCCTAAACCGAAGGTCGTGGGTTCGAGTCCCGCCGGGCGTATTTCTTCTGTAGCCGAGCGAGGCCCTCGCTCGGCATTTGATGATTCGCCTGACAAGGCCTGCCCCGATTCATCTTGACCGCTTTTTTCGATCAGGAATACATTGGGGGCCCCGGGCTAACGGAGAAATGCCCGGTCTGTCACGGAATTCAGCGGGAAGGAATCTACATCATGACACGTCGGTCCATCATTGCGTCAGCCGGCGCGGTAACGGTATTGCTTGCCTGTTCCTCAGTGTCCGCGCAGATGCGCGAAGATCAAACGGTTCGCGCATCGATCGAAGTGCTTAACCAGATCATGGCCACGCCCGCCAATTCCATTCCGCAAAGGATGCTGACCGATGCGCATGCCGTGGCCGTCATTCCCAACGTACTCAAGGGCAGCTTTGTCGTCGGCGCGCGGCACGGCAACGGTGTTCTGCTGGTGCGCGACCCCAACGGTGGCTGGCACGCACCGGTATTCATCACTTTGACCGGAGGCAATATCGGCTGGCAAGTTGGAGTGCAATCGACCGACGTGATCCTGGTGTTCAGGACACAGCAGAGCGTCAACGGTCTGTTATCCGGCAAGTTCACGCTGGGCGCTGATGCCGCCATCGCAGCCGGACCCGTGGGCGGACAGGCTGCGGCGGCCACTGACGCCAGGCTGGGTGCCGAGATCTTCTCGTGGTCTCGCAGTCGCGGGTTATTCCTGGGCGTATCGTTCGACGGGTCGGTGATCGATATCGATCAGATGGCCAATGCAAATTACTACCGCCCGACAACTCCGAATGGTCCGGTGGTTGTGCCGCCGGCCGGGCAACAGTTGGCCAGTCAGCTGCTGCAGTACACGGGCGTCCAGCAACGTCCGGCGGCCAGCCAGACCATTCCGGCCGCCAATGTCTCGGAAGTGCAAGGCCAGATCATTCTGGCCCAGCAACATTCGACGGCCGAAGTCGATCATGTGCGCAACCAGCTGGCCATGTTCGCGCGCGAGATGTACGAGATCCTCGACCCCTCATGGCAACAATTCCTGGCGTTACCGGTCGAGGTGTTTCAGCCCAATGGTCACCCCTCGCTGGTGTCCTTGCGGGAGAGCCTCGCACGATTCGAAACGGTGCGTGCTGATCCCGCCTTTGCGACGCTCGCCAATCATCCCGAATTTCAGTCAACCTACGGATTGCTGGCTCATTACGTGCAGGAATTGTCTGCCAGCCAGCAGCCACTGAACCTGCCGGCGCCACCAAACAGTCGCTAAATCGTGAGGGGATCCTCAGGTTTGCCAGGATTGCTCCGCCCGATGTAAAATGGGCGGAAATCGCCTTTTTGGCTTGCCGGTTGGAGGATCATCTTGTGAAACCATGGACCACCACGCTGCTATCGGCGATTGCGCTGGCTGTCAGCCCGGTCAACTTGCCGCCAGCCTGTGCCTGGCAAAATGGCGAATTGGCGCTTGAGCAGTTTGCCGACCGGATCGTCACCGACGACAACGAACTGGCGAAAAAAATTCAGGACGCCATGCGTTCGCCCGCCGGCCAGACCGTACTGCGCGAACGGGCATCGGTCATGGAGACAGCAGCCCGCGAAGAGGCGCGGCAGAATGCCTTGCCCGGATATCTCGACGAGCACTTTGAGGAAGCGGCCGGGCAACTGGTGCTAAAATCCGGTCAGGAGGAGTTTCGCGCAGATGTCATACGGCAAACCGCCGAGTACCAGGCCGACGTTGACGAGATTCAGTCCGCGATTGACGCGATCGCCGGCCAATTGACGGGAGATCACGAAGCGGACAAGTTGCTCAAACGCGTACTGAGTCACCCGCTGACGGCATGGGTGCTGTACGCCACGGAAGTTCGCCAGCGGATTCGGCCAGACGAACGGTCGATTCTGGAATTGTACCAATCGGTTTTTGTCAGCGGGCCCTCCGGCGAACTAGTCATCCGGCCTGGAGTCCGGGCTCGCATCGAGGAACAGTTGTCCAGAGGCAACGCGCGACGCCGCGCTCTCGGGCGAATCGAGGACGAGTTGAAAATCATCAGCGGCGAGATCGCGCCAGTCGATGATGTTCATCAACAGCTGAAGGAATTGTTTCAGGACGAGTACTTTGCTGCATTCTGCTGCTATGATGCGATCGGCGAAGGCAGCGATCTGGAGGAGCGGCTGCGCAACCTGTTTAACTCCATCGACAATTTCTTCGAGGATCATAGCGACGGCCGGCGGTTAACCGACGACGCTCGCAACGAAATCGGCGATTTGATTTCGCGGGTAAACGGGCGCCGCGAAGCCGCAATGCGATTGCGGGAGCCGGTCAATCGGTTTGCCCGTCGCATCGACGCCGGCCGGGACGACTTGCACCAGCGCGTCCAGCACGCCTTCGACTCCACACTGGTGCTGGCCATGTTAACCGAGCGGGGAGACATGCGCACGACCAGCGGCTCCCAATTCGTGCGTGAACGATTCGAGGACCGCCTGCAGGAATCCAGCGGCGGCCTGACAGTCAAAGAGGAACAACGCGATGAAGTCGTGGAGTATGCACGCGAATTGTTGCAATACCAGAGGCAATTGAGGCGGCGACTGGCCGGCATCGACGAGCGTGTGGGCAAGATCGCCGAATCAGAACTACGCGATACGTTTTTGTCCGATGCGGGCAAGTACCTGATGATCCGCGCGATCAACCAGCAGATCGCCAACCGGGGCTATGACGGGCTGGCGATGTGGATCAACGAGCACTTTACGGAAACCGCCGACGGTTACGTGGCTCATGACGATTCGTCGGCGGAACTGGAAGCGATTCTGGAGCAAGTAAGGGAAATTCAAGCCCAGCTGGAGAAAGATGATTTCTAGCCTGATCGCACTGCTGGTATTTTCGCCGGCGTTGTCCGTGCCGCCAGCCAATCCGATTGACGCACTGATCGATCGGCACCTGGCGGCCAACGACATCGCCGCGGCGGAGATCTGTACTGATGATGAGTTCCTGAGACGCGTGACGCTCGACCTGGCAGGACGCATTCCCACGCTGGACGAGTTACAGAAATTTCGTGCGGATCCGGATCGGTCGGCAAAAATCGACGACCTGCTTGCCTCTCCCGAATTCGACCGTTTCATGTCGGAGATCTGGACATCGGCACTGGTTGGTCATCTGGATATTTTTGGCACAGACCGCGAGGCTTTGCGATTGTGGCTGGAAGAGCAGTTGCAGGAGAACCAGCCGTGGGACGAAATAACACGCGCACTGATCACCGCCAGGGGAACGGCCAGTCTGGACGGTCCCGTCAATTTCCTGGTGCGCAATCGCGATGATCCAGTGGTCAAGGTGGGCAGGATGTTTCTCGGCGTGCGACTCGACTGCGCCCAGTGTCACGATCATCCCTTTGACCGCTGGACACAGGACGATTACCGGCAAATGCGGCGATTTTTCGGGCAAGTTGAAACACGCCAGCAGAACGGTTCGTATTACGTGCTGGATGAAATCGGCCGCACTGGCCCGGAACAGCGGCCGGTATTTCTGACGGGGGCGAAACCGCAAACCGACCACTGGCGTGGCGAACTGGCATTGTTCGTTACCAACAGCAAGCCCTTTGCCCGGACATTCGCCAATCGGGTCTGGTATCACCTGATGGGACGCGGCATTGTGCATCCCATTGATGATTTCAACGCCCTCAATCCGGGCTCGGTTCCCGGCCTGGTCGACGATCTTGCCGAACGCGCCCGCGCCGACAGGTTTTCGCTACGCGAAATGGTCCGGTTGATTTGCAACTCATCAGCCTGGCAAAGGGATTCGCGACGCGTATCCCCTGATGCCGCGTCTCAACACGCCTTTGCCTGGCGTACCATGAAACCGCTGACGCCGGGGCAGTATTTTGATTCCGTGTACCAGGCGTTGGAACTGGATTACACAGCGGCGGATCGCGAACGATTCGTGCGTGCCACGATTGGCGATGCCTTGCAAGAGGATTTCAATCCCACCTGGGAATACCGTGAAACGGTTCAAATGGCGATGTCGCGGCTGGCAACACCGTTCGGTTCCCTCGACTACGGCGTCACCGAATTGTATCGACGCATCCTCAGTCGCGATCCGACTCAGCGCGAATTGCAATTGTGCGCAGACAAACCGGCGGGCGACATTGTGTTTGCATTGATTCACTCCAACGAGTTCTTTTTCAATCATTAACAGGATGTACTGGCGATGAAACCGTTTGGCATTAACCGCAGGCAAATGCTGGGTGGCACGATCGGCGGGTTCTTTGCATACGCAGCCCGCAATCGTTGTGACCGGTTGTTCGCCAGGCAGGTGAATCCGTCTGCCCGGGCGCGGCACTGCATCGTGTTGTGGATGGATGGCGGCCCGAGCCAGCTGGATACGTTTGACCCGAAGCCCGGCACCTCGACCGGTGGTGAATTCAAATCCATTGCTACATCCGCTCCCGCAATCCGTATCAGCGAAACGCTGCCACAAATCGCCCGGCACATGGATGCGTTGTCGGTCATTCGGAATCTCGAATCGGATGTAGGTGATCACCAGCGCGCGCAGTACTTTCTGCACACTGGATTTCGATTTGTTTCCTCGTTCCCGCGGCCATCACTGGGCTCGATCATTTCCGGGTCGGCCAGCGATTCCCCGATTCCCAATTACGTATCGCTGGGGTCCCCCGGTTATGGGCCCGCGTACATGGGTCCGCAGCACGCTCCGTTTTCCATTGAGGATCCGGCCGAGGCTCGCGAATTGTTGACCAGTCTGCGGCGGCGACGCGGGCGTCTGAAGTTACTGGGCGAGCTGGGATCGGAATTCAACGCGCAGCATGCAGGTCCGCTGCTCGATCAGCGCAAGGCGATGCTGGAGCGAATCGAGGATCTCGCCGCAACCAGCTTTGCCGATGCTCTGGACCTTGAGCGAGCCAGTGATTCCGATCGGGCGCGGTACGGCGATTCCGACTTTGGACGAAATTGCCTGCTGGCCCGACGGCTGCTCGACCAGGGAGTGCGGTTTGTGGAAATTCAGCGTGGCGGATGGGATACCCACGAAAACAACTTCCGCGCGGTGCGACGTTTGACGGCCGACATTGACCGACCCTGGGCCGCGCTGATGCAAGACCTCCGCGAATCAGGAATGCTTGACGATACGATCGTGATCTGGATGGGCGAATTTGGACGCACACCACGGATCAACGGCCGGTCGGGCCGCGATCATTTTCCGCAAGTAACTCCGGTAGTGCTGGGCGGCGGGCCCATTCAGGGTGGTCGCGTGATCGGCGGCACCAACGGACTGGGGACGGCCATCGCCGGTGACGCGTGGCAAGTGCCCGATTTGTTTGCCACCGTCATGTCCGCCTTTGGCATCGAACCCGATCAGGAATTCACGACCGATTTTGACAGCCCCACGACGGCGACTGACAGCGGCCGGGTGATTGACGCATTGCTGTCAGTTGGCTGAGGCCCCGGCGGGAACCTCGCCATTGACCGACTCGACATCAGGGGAAGATCCCCATATCGCCATAGCACAAAACGATCTTGTCGATGGCGACGATGAAACAGGCAGTGCGCAAGTCGGCCTTGCCGCCGATCTGGCATTTTTTGTTGCGAATTTCCTGGTAGGCGGTGGCCATCGTCTCATCCAGTCCGCTACGCACCAGGTCGCGTTCCTCGGCGCCCTCACTCAGCACACGCAGCATGTCTTCGGAAAATCGTCTCTCGGTCACGTTCTCCACGCCCTTCAGCAGCCGACGGTAGGCAAATTCCTCGAAACGCTTTTCCAGTCTGCCAAACCGTACATGTGAGAGGTCCTTGAGCCACTCGAAGTACGACACGGTAACTCCACCCGCATTCAGGTAGACATCGGGAATCACCAGCACGCTACGATCGAACAGGTGCTGGTTGGCGCTAGCCGTGATCGGGCCATTGGCCGCTTCAGCAACAATCCTGGCCTTGATACGATCCACATTGTCATCCGTGATTACGTTTTCCAGCGCGGCCGGCACAAGGATGTCGCAATCCATTTCGATAGCTGCTTCTTTGGAGGGCAGGTTTTTGGAATCAGGCGCATCCACAATCGATTTTGTTTGCTTGCGATGTTCGTCAACCTCGGCAATGTCCAGTCCCTGCGGATTGGTGATCGCACCGTCGTATTCAGCAATCGCGATGACTTTGGCCCCGGCCTCGGAAAAGAACCTGGCAGCATGGAAACCAACGTTGCCAAAGCCCTGTACCACCACCGTCTTGCCCTCGATTCCGGTGTCGAGCCCCAGCGGTTTCATGTCCTCGGCATTATTGCAGGCCTCGCGCACGCCATAAAACACGCCCAGCCCGGTCGCCTCGTCGCGGCCACGAATGCCGCCCAGTTCCACCGGCTTGCCGGTGACGGCAGCGAGGGCATTGAGATCATTGTTATGCAATGACTGGTAGGTGTCGGCCATCCAGGACATTTCCTTCATGCCCGTGCCGAAATCGGGTGCGGGTACGTCAATGCCGGGGCCGATGAAGTTTTTACGACTGAGTTCATATGTGAAGCGCCGGGTGATGCGTTCCAGCTCGCGTTTGGAATACTGGCGACGGTCGATGCGTACACCGCCCTTGGCTCCGCCAAAAGGCACATTGACAACGGCACACTTGTAGGACATCAGGCTGGCCAGGGCGACGACTTCGTCCTCATTAACATCCAGCGCGAAACGGATGCCACCCTTGGTCGGCAACTTGTGATTGCTGTGCTCCGCCCGCCACGCTTCGACGACCTCGATGCTGCCGTCATCCTTTTGCACGGGAAATGCGAAACGGCACACAAAGTTGCAAACCCTGATCTGATCCAGCAATCTCGGATCGTGATCGGTGAAACGTACCGCCTTGTCAAAATTCAGGTTAACCTGTTCTGCAAAACTGATTTTACCGGTCATCGTCGGTTACTCGCCGGGAAACGGGCCTGGAAGGCTGCCAACCACGAAAACACTACGGTTTGGCAATCAAAGCACAATCATGATACTCAAGGCGCGAGCTCAAGACAGCATGATGCGGCGATTTAACAACGACTACTTACTCAAAGTGAGCAGGTTTGCAGATCGCACGAGAAATGCAGGCGGACGAGGCCCTTTGTTCGCCAGGCAGCAATTGCGACAGGATGGTTGCAATGATCGGATGTTCAAAACTCAATTCAAGGTAAATCCGACAGCTGCTGAGCGAAGGGCCTCGCTCAGCTACACAATCACGACGAATCCGACAGCTGCTGAGCGACGGGCCCGGATTGAGTACTTAACAACTGGTACCGGCATCGCTGCTGCGAGCCAGCGTCGCGCAGCCACAGCGACTGCCCGACCGGCAGCAAGGCAATTTGTGTCAATAATTCGTGTCGTTTGGCGAATCAATCTGAACAGAATAGACTGGCGGCAACTCAACTCGATGGAGATCCCTCAATGGACAAACCACTTTTTTTGCATCAGGAAGTCATGCTGCTGTCGCTGCGGGACGAAAAGGGAACGTCGGTGGGCGGGTTCTACCAGTACGCCATTGGCGGAGCGATCCTCAGCGAACTGCTGGTTCAGCAACGCCTGTTGTGCAATGACGATAAACAGCGAACCGTGGCGGTGATCAGCGAAGAGCCAACCGGTGACGAGTTCCTTGATGAAGTGGTCAAGATGATTCTCGATGCGTCAAAACCGCGCGGACTGCAACACTGGGTCGGCAAGGCGGCTTCGATCAAGGACCTGCATCACCGGCTGGCCCAACAGCTATGCCAGATGGGTATCCTCAAGCACGAACAGGACAAGGTGTTGTGGATTTTTACGCGACAGGTGTATCCGGAGATCGATCCGTCGTGCGAAGACGCGATTCGGCAGCGGATGGCGGACGTGATGTTCCACGACGATGTCAAACCGGATCAGCGCACCGCCATCCTGATCGCTCTGGCCAGTCACGCAGGCCTGTTGCGTTTCAATTTCGACAAGGCCTTGCTCAAAGAACACCGGGGGCGCATCAAGCAGATCGC
>CAMYKF010000740.1 GCA_947258905.1 uncultured Pirellulaceae bacterium
GCGTTGACGCCAGGCACACCTGAAATACGCGGCAGGGGCGCATGGGTAGCGCACCCGAGGACGCAAATCAACGTTCCAGCAGCCAAAGCCAGCAAGGCAGCCCTGCCGCTGTCGTGATACTTCATAAATACAATCGGCGCAATTGGAACGGACACCCGTCGCGTGGCCATGGCGGCGTCAGGCCCACGGGATGCGATGAGTTAGCAAATCGCATGCACTCGCGGCAAGGCAAAAGCGAGCCAGGAAAAGGCGATCGCTAGCACCGGACCGAGGCTGGGAAGTGTGGTAACGCCGATACCACACGGAATTTGACGCTGCAAAAAAAACGGCGGCAAGGAATGCCGCCGCCGTTCATAGATTTTAGCCCGTCTTGCAGGTTACTGATCTTCACTCTGACCGCGAATGATAATCGGTGCGCTGGAGGCTGCCTGCACGACCACCTTGGAATCCAGCCAGCGGCCGATACGATCCGAAGCGTCCATCAGATGGGCGCGAGTGTAGGCATCGATCTCATCGCTTTCACCTTTGGCCGCATCGATCTTGCCCTGCAGTTCCTTCAGCGTCATGGCGGCGAGATTGGCGATCGGCTTCATGGCGGCCGTGGAACTGTTTTGTTCACTGGCCAGATCAAACAATCGCTCCAGATGCTCGGTCTGCAAGTTACGACGCAGGCTGGAAATCAGCGGCTTGCGATCACTCGAATCGGTCACGGTGAAGTCTTCCAGTTCCGTCCACACGGCACCGGTGATTTCGCCCATCAATTCAGGCAGCGTCAATGCATCCTCATCTTGCGGGACGCGGAATTCGTTGTCGTAAACGCGACGCAGCCGGGTTGGATTCATCAAATTGGTCAGCGTCGTGGCCTGAATACCCATCACGCGATCGTGAACTGGATAGGTCGGCTCGTTATTGCGACCAAAGAATCCGCCGCCGTCACCTGCCCACTTGTCGACGGACATGTGATTAAGCAGTTCGGGTGTCAAGCCATAGACTTCATCGCGGAAACTGTTATCGATAACAAACGTCAACGCGCGACGCTGCTGTTCCACGGGCACAACCTCAATCGGCTGGCGCCCGTCGGGATCGCCTTTCTTGTCGCGATTGACATGTGCACCGCCGATCCAGCGCGACATCATCGAGGCGCCGGAGATCTGCATGCGCAGCGTCATTTCGTATCCGCGGCGGGCCTTGGCCCAGCTGTCACCATCATCCACGTACTCTTCCAGCAGCTTCTGGCGATGATACTGCGCCAAACGCATCTGGTTCTCGGCGTAATCCAGCGGATCCTTGCTGAAGTCATACCGTTGTGCCAGGGGATCCGGTCCGCTGGTATCCTCATCCGTCGCGTACACGAGTTCCGGCTCGGCCACGCGGGCCAGGATCTTCGGCAGCTTCTTCTTATCGAACTCGTAACCGTACTGAATGGCCCACATGTCATAGGGACCGATGCCGATCATGGCCCAGTCGCCCTGGATCTCGCCAGCCTCAAAGTTGAAGTTAACCGGCAGATAATCCATGACGGAACCGGCAAATGGACGTTGGCCTTTCATGTCTTCGCTGTTCATGTCGGCCAGCGTGTAAATGCTGGAGGCCTTGAAGTTGTGACGCAAACCAAGCGTGTGCCCTACTTCGTGACATACCAGGTCGGCCAGCAACGGACCAATAAAGGATTCAGGCATGCCGTCCAGCAGTTGCTCATCGTCCTCGTCATCCTCGTCCTCGTCCTCATCCTCATCCTCGTCCTCGTCCTCGTCCTCGTCATCATCATCATCATCCTGCAAGCGACCGAGTTCGATCATCATCCGCATGGTGGCGACATCGAAAGCGCGGCCATCGGCGGCCAGACAGCTGCCGTTGACCTGACTAATGCGTCCCACCAGCCCGTCGAATTCTTCGTCGCCGAGCATGCGAGTTTGCGTTTCGTCAAACGCCTGACCGGCAAACGGCTGGATCGTCTGGGTCAGAATCTGCCGCCGCAGGAATTCCCGTTGCGACGGAGGAGCCAGTCGAATCCGCGGGTCCCAGTTGGGATGATCAGCCAGCCATGCCAGCGTCTCGGGACTCATGCCGGCCATAGCCACCTTGGGCATTTCGTTTTCAAATTTGTTGTCAAACGTACGAATCCAGCCATCGGTCAGCACGATATCGGCGTCCAGAATCTCGCCCGTCCGCGGGTCGACGCGGCTGGGCCCAATGGCCGTACTGATGTCGTTGTTCAACCAGCGAATAAAGTTGTACCGGACGTCCTCGGGATCCTTGTCCATATGGGCGCCGGTTTCCTTGTCCTGTTCGTAGACCTCGATGGCATTGATGATGCCGACCTGTTCAAAGGCCTTGTTCCAGTACAACGCGCCTTCGCGCACCCAGCGGCGGTAACGGACCGGCGTGGTGTGCTCGAGGTAGAAAATAATCGGCTCCTTGGGAGGACTCAGACGCAGATCCGAATCGCGCTTTTCCAGGTGCCAGCGATTGATATAACGAGTACGCACCTCTTCATCGTCGTAGCGGCCGAAATCGTCGAACGAAGTCGTAAAGAAACCAACGCGTGTGTCAGCTTCACGCTTGACGAAATCGTCGTTCTTTTTCAGGTTGCTGAACGAGTAATGAAAGGAGCGGAGCACGCCATCGCTGCAAGGATATTCGACAGCAACTTCGACGTTCTCCGGAAATGCCTTGGTCTTGGTAAACGATGCCAGGTAAGGTTTGCTGGTGCGGGCAATACCGCCAAAAAACGTACTGGCGTTCTTGACCAGCAATTCATCCAAATCAATGACCGGACCGCCGCGAGGAACCATGGTGAGGATCTTCACATCCAGCAACAACTCGTCGGTAAACAAACGGGCTACTGAATCCTTTGATTCCGGATCGCCGGTGGAACGAATGCTGAGGTTGTCCTCGATCAGAGCCAGGCGATCGTTGTAGCGACGCCAGCGGACGAAGTAATCATTGGTCTGCAGCCCGGCGAATATACTGCCGCTGGATACGGTCAGGGCGATGAAGTGCCGCTGCTTTTCAAAGTCCTTGGGTAATTCGGCCAACAGCTGCTGGTCCTTCTCGCGATACCACAGCGTGTAAAAACTCTTCTCGCCATTGGGTGCCGAGATTTTGGTGTAGCCTTCAGTCACCGATTCCAGCGATGGGAAATCGGGCTTGTCCCCGTTGTCCTGAGCCAGCAGGAATTGGGGAGCCAGCATCATCGCCAGCAAAACAAACGGCAGGGCAAATCTGCCGGGACCAGGAAACGACATAATTCTCTCCAGGAGCTCAAAAAAGAATGCACGTAACAAACTTATGATCTACTTGTCACCGCTGGGCAATTTTTCTCACGCAAAACCCGCAGATCACACAAAAATGACCGGTTTCGGGGGCACTCCATCGTAACACGGCGGGCCCGGCTTCCCAGGTACCCGCCCCGCGATTTCCAAGTTAATCGTGCCTGCACGATACGGTTTATGCGGGTCAGCGGTGGGGTGGCGGTGCCGGGCATCCGGGTTTTGCCCGGTGTTGAATCCAGACAACGACTTACGACGAAGACATTCACTGGTTCCAGTTAATTTCAGAAAAAGTTGAGTACAAACTATGAAAGCCACTACTCGCCGGGCAGGCCTGCTGGCCGGACTTGCTCTCTGCCTGTCAGTGTTAACGACAGGCTGCAGTGAACCCGCCGTCCTGACGGTACCCGACGGACACATGACCATGACGTTCGATGTCAGTGGCATGTCGTGAGGCGGATCGTGTCAGGGACTGGTCGAGTCCCAGGTGGAAGGTATTACCGGCGTTGCTGATGCCAGGGCGAATTGCAGCAGTAAAATGGTGCAGATTAGCTACGACCCGGCAGTGTTCGATGCGGGCAACGTGACCAGCCTGCAAGGCCGATATCGATACAGGGCACGCGAATGAACAGCGGGCAACCATGCCCAATGTGAGCAATCGGGTCTGAACATGCGGAAAAATCCGGCGGTTCGGACCCGATTTTTCTGTTTACGGACCGGGTTGGCTGGAAATTGGCGACGCTTTATTCTGCCGTGCATACTACTATGCAATTGAGGCGGCAAGCCAAACTCAGTTGCCCTCAGGTGATCTCAGTTGCCCTCAGGTGATCTCAGTTGCAGGTAATGAAAAGCCTTACAAAGCATGTGCCCGGCAAAACCGGATTCGCGGCTATGTGCATGGGATTGTTGCTGCTGACAGCCGGGTGTGGATCGGGCGAACTGAATGTTCCCACCGGCGCACAAACAATGACGGTTAACGTCAGCGGCATGTGGTGACTGTTTCGTTGTGGCGGGCTCGTTGAGTCCGAAGTCGAAGGAATCACCGGGGTATATGATGCGCGAGCCAAACGCAGTCAGGGAATTGTTGAGATCAGCTATGACCCGTCAGTATTCAACCCTGATGACGTTATTGCTATGGAAAGCAAATATGTTTACAGCCTGCCCGAATCTGCTGTGTCGGAAACAAGTGACGATTCCGGCTCCGGGAACAGCAGTTAACGTGGGGCGGGCTTCCAGCTTGCCAACATCCTCTTTGGTACTCGGGCGAGCGGCAATCAGGGATGCACGGTCCATGTAATGTCGCGAAATCAACAGTCGTCAATCAATAGCGAACATCTGGCTCGGATCGCGAAACGCCTTGAATTCCAGAGCGTTGCCGGCCGGATCGCGAAAAAACATCGTGGCCTGCTCGCCGGGTTTTCCCTGGAAGCGAATGTACGGTTCGATGTCGAAGTCGATACGCCGTGCTTGCAGCCGCCGGGCCAACTCCTGCCACGATTCCCAAGGTAACACGACTCCAAAATGGGGTACCGGCACATTGTGTCCGTCGACCGCATTGGATCCGGCATCGGGACCCTGTTCCCCCCGGCGTTTATCGACCAAATGGGCTACCAGCTGGTGGCCAAAGAAATCGAGATCCAGCCACCGCTGACTGCTGCGACCCGGCTGACAACCCAGCGTCTCAACGTAGAATTCTCGCGCGGCATCCAGATCATCGACGGGAAAGGCCAGGTGAAAAGGTGCAACGGCGGTATGCGTTTGTGCATTCATGATCGAGCCTCAAGACAGAAATTCCCCGGCATCCTACCGCCACGCGGGTCAGGCTTCCAGCCTGCAATCCCGTTTGTCCTGAGGGCGTTCAAGATCCCAATCTGGTGATTTGGTAGTGGATGAGACCACGAGTCCATCCCCGTTACCGTGCAGAAAAGGACTCGTGGCCTCATCCACTACTCAGAAAACAGAACGGTCTGAGTTTACGCCTGCGCCGCGCTGGGCACCAGGTCCGCGTCGGTCAGATAGCAGAGTTGTGCGCATTGGTGATTGGGGCAACGCAGCAAGCGATCCCCGATCAGATCGTGTCCGCTCATTTCGGTACCGCACGTCGTACAGGGGCGTGCCGGCAATTGCTCGACGAATTCCTCAATCGTCGTCGGTTCGAACTTTTGTTCTTCGACCTTTTTGGGCGCAGCCACCCTTTCACGGGAGGTAAAGTAGCGCCGATCGGTGTCGCCTACCAGCACGCGGTCCGTTTGGTTGCGGAATATCAGCATGGTTACCGCACCGATCATAAATCCGCCGACATGAGCCATCCAGGCAACACCAGTCAGTGATCCTTCCAGATCCAGCGAAGCGTTGTACATTTGCTGCATGATCCAGAAGAATCCGAACACGCCCGCCGGAATATTGAAACGAACAGGCAGCGGTCCCAGGAAAAACAGCATCTTGATCTGGGCGGCAAATCCAAACAGCGTCATGTAAGCACCCATGACACCGGCAATCGCACCACTGGCTCCGACCAGAAATACTTCACTCGAAAAATCTGTCACGCAGTGCGATAAACACGCCACCACACCCCAAAACAGGTACAGGACAATGAAGGCAAACGTCCCCAGGGCGGTTTCCAGCGACTGGCCAAACACCCACAAAATGATCATGTTGCCGATCAGATGCCCCAGTCCGCCATGCATGAACATGTGGGTGATGACACCGATTATCTGGCCTTCTTGCAACTTGGCCGGAACTGCTCCCCACGTGTCGTAGAACTCCTTGACTTCCGCAGCCTTGATCTTGCCTTCATAGCCGGGTTGCACGATCAGGTGCCGCCCGGTCATCTCCATTTTGGACACAACGGCGAACACGGCGATGTTGATCAGGATCAGCATCACAGTTGCGATGGGAAAATTGGGACGTTCGAGGTTGTCACCCAGGGGTAATAACATGTCACGGACTCTTGGCAATCAAGCAGGAATTAGCAATTCGACACGCCTCACGACGCGTTCAATTCATTCGCGCGCGAAGCACTTCATTCGCGCGCGAAGCACTTCAAACTCTAGGTTCCAATTTCCACGATTCGCGTCCGGGCGTTTGCCAGTTTGCGGATATTCCAGTCGTAACGGTCCGGCGGAACGTACGGCTTGCCCGTGACGCGCACCTGGTACTTTTGCAGGAGCGAGCAAATTTTTTTCGCCGCATTTGGAATGACCTGTCCCACATTAGACGTGGGTAATAACCGGCAGCTGGTTATCCCCGTGGCAACTTGCTAACAATGGCGGACCCCACCATGGAACAGAATCTCTCTACCAGCAAATACCTTGAAGCCCTGAATGCTGACGAGGATGCTGCGGAAAAACTGGAAGCCATCAACACGACGGGCAAGACCGGTGGCTGGACCCTCTATTTAACGATCACCTGTGTTTTCCTGGTGCTCGGCAGCATTGTGGGATGCCTCAGTGCCGCTTACGGCTTTTACCAGCTCAGTCAGGACCCCATGGCGGCTGTGGAAGCCAACACTTCCACCAATCCCAAAGTCAAGGAGTGGCTGGAGCTTCAGGTGGAAACCAAACAGCAATACATGCCGATTCTGATCTACCTGGAATTTGCCAAGTTGCTGTTGTCGGCAGCCTTTGCCTTTGCCGCCGCCCTGCTGATCATTCGCCACGAAAAGGCCCGGCAGTTTACAATCGCCGTCTGCGCTATGACCCTGTTTTATCATCTGTGTGTGCTCGGCATGTCCTTTGTGTTTATTGGCCAGACCGGTGGACTGGTGAACTCGGCGCTGGATGACGCGTTCGCTCAGGCCCAGTTTGAATCGAACGAACAGAAGGAACGTGTGGAGAACTACGTCAAAAACACCATGATCTCGTGGGTTACGGTGGCGATCTCGATTGGATTCCTCATCAAACTGGCCCTTTACGGCACCATCATGGCCTACCTGTGGAGCGACGATGTCAAAAAGGTCTTTGGAGAAGACCCGCTCGAATACCTGCGGCAACAGGAACAGGAAGCCCATGAGGACAAGGAGCGCGCACTCAAAACCGAACCGGCGTGGGCCCAGTTGAGCAGCACATAGCCCTTGGCGTCGAGCCGCTGTGAGAGCTCCGGCGTCATCCGCTCCATGACGTAGTAGAGCTCGTCGTAGGAGTCGAAGAACATCGGGATGCTGAAGACCCGGAAAGCGTCGTCGATATCGATTTTTCTAGAAAGAAGTTTCCAGCCCACATCCGCCCTGCGGGCACCTTCTCCCCAAGGGAGAAGGGAGGGAAAGCGTACCGGTTAACACGAGGTTCTATTTGGCTGAAAGTCGCGGCCTCGGGCACTCTCCCCCCTCGAATTCCCGAGACAAATTCGCGAAATTACGGACCCCGGATTACCCGGCGGGGAAATTCGTTCGCCATTTCAAAAATCTTGTCCGAATCAGGGAGTACCAAAATGAGTGTTGCCAAAGTCACCGAGATCAAGGCCTCGTCAAAAAAGAGCTTCGAGGACGCCATCGAAAAAGGGATCAAGCGGGCGTCCAAAACGCTTGACAATGTCTGTGGTGCCTGGATTTCCAGTCAGGAAGTTGTCGTGGAAGATGGCAAGATCAAGGAATACCGGGTCCTCATGAAAGTCACTTTTGTGCTTAAGGACAAGGAATAACCGCAAGAAATCGCGGCTTCTTGAAACATCCTCCTGGGATTTCCCGCAATCGGGGGTTGCCCGTAACCGCCATCCCGATGGACGCCAATCCGGCAAATCGACCTCCATCAGCCAGGCGGGTAATTACAATGTCATTCGCGCGGAGCCGCATGGCCGCTCCGCGCGGTTTCCTTTTAATATTCATGTTCCGCCATTGGTTCATCTGAAATTTCGCCTGAGAGGTTGTTATGTCGTTGAAACTGTTCTGCAAATCCGGTGTCGCCCTGTGCACACCCCTGTTGGTCGCGGCGATGCTGGCGCTTGGCGTCACGCCATTGGACGCTCATGAAACGGAAGCCAGGGACGATGGAGCGCAAAGTACTCCCTCGGCCGGCATGCTGCGTTATCCCGATGTCAGCAAGGATCACATTGTGTTTTCGTACGCCGGCGATCTCTGGATCGTGTCTCGCCAGGGCGGTACTGCCCGGCCATTGGCCAGCCCGGCTGGTCAGGAACGGTTTCCCCGCTTTAATGCTGCTGGTGACCGGATTGCATTCGTCGGTAACTACGAAGGTGATCAGGACCTGTACGTGATTGATACCAACGGCGGCAACGCCGAACGCATGACCTATCACCCCGCCAATGAAGTACTTTGCGACTGGACTGCTGACGATTCACTGTTGTACTCCAGCAATGGATACGCCGGCCTGGGACGCCAGCCCCAACTGTTTACGATCTCGACTGCAGAACCAATGGCCGAGCAAGTGGGCGTGCCCTACGGATCCAACGGATCCATCAGTGCCGACGGCAAGTGGCTCGCCTATACGCCTCACAGCCGCGACACCCGAACCTGGAAACGTTATCGCGGTGGCATGGCTTCCGATATCTGGCTGTTCAATCTGGAAAACGGCGAATCCCGCCAGGTGACCGACTGGGAAGGAACCGACTCGTTGCCCATGTGGCACGGTGACAAACTGTACTACCTCTCAGACAACGGCGATCAGCAACGACTGAACATCTGGGAATACGATGTCGCTGGCAACTCGCACCGCCAGGTCACCACGTTTGCAGGTTATGACTGCAAGTGGCCATCGATCGGACCAGGTGCCGACGGCAATGGCGAAATCGTCGTGCAAAATGGTGCTAATTTGTGGCTGGTAAATCTGGCCACTGGTGAGCAACAAACCGTGGAGATCACCATTCCCGGCGATCGACCCGAAGTGCGCAAACAAGTGGTCGACGTATCCGAGTTCATCCAGGCGGGAGACATTTCGCCAAGCGGCAAACGTGCTGTGGTTGAAGCCCGTGGCGATATCTGGACGCTGCCTGCCAAAAACGGTTCTCCCCGCAACCTGACGCGGACCAACGGCGTGGCAGAACGCATGCCTTCGTGGAGCCCTGACGGTCGCTGGGTCGCCTACTTCTCCGATGCCACCGGTGAATACGAACTGTATGTCACTCAATCGGATGGTCGCGGCGAAACCACCCAGCTGACTGACGACGGCAACGCATGGCGTTACAACCCGGTGTGGTCGCCGGATTCCAAACACATCGTGTTTACCGACAAGGCTGGCAACATCTTTTTGAACACGATCGAGACAAAGGAAACCAAACTGGTTGATACCGATCCGTATAGTACACAACCCGATGTCAGCTGGTCGCACGACTCGGCATGGCTAACCTATGCCCTGTCCGAAGACAAGCCCGCAGCCAACACCAATGTCTGGGTTTACAACGTAGCCAGCGGCGACAAGAACCAGATTACCGAGTTCTTCAGTTGCGATAGCCCGGTGTTTGATCGCGATGGCAAGTACATCTTCTGCGCCAGCAGCCAGGCGTTTAACCAACCCAGCTACGAAGACGTGGGAACCACGTTCATTTATTCCGGCACGGAAGTTCTGCTGGCCATCCCGTTGCGAAGCGACGTCAAACAGCCGCTGTTGCCCGAAAGTGACGAAGTCTCCTGGGACGACGACGACAAGGAAGGCGACGAGGAGGGTGACGACGAAGACGAAGACGAAGACGAAGACGAAGACGAAGACGAGGACGAGGATGAAGACGAGGATGAATCGGACGACAGCGACATGCCGTCGGGTGAATGGAACGGTCGCGTCCTCAGCGAGGAAATTCCCGAGGACGGACGCAACTTCACGATGTACCTCAACATCACCGACGATGGCTCCGTCAGCGGGCGTATCGAAACGCATCAGGGGACCGTGGACATTGATTCCGGCAACTACGATCCGGAGACCGGTGAAATCACCATGAGCGGTGGCAACGCCGAGATCACCGTCACGATCGACGGCAAGATCAGCGACGGCGAATTCTCGGGCTCCGTGTCCGTCAACGGCGGCGAAATGGTGCTGGATATCGAGGCCTCGCTGAGTTCCTCCGGCTCCAGTGACGACGAGGAAGACGGCAATGACGAAGACGAGGAAGACGAAGACAAGGAACCGGTGGAAATCGAGTTCGACGGCATTACCCGTCGCATCTTCCGCCTGCCAGTCAAGCAAGGCAACTTTGGCACCCTGGCCGTCAACCACAAGAACCATTTGATCTACGCCCGTGTCGGATCGCGTGGACCGAATAGCAAAACCGCCATTCAAATCTTTGATCTGGAAGACGAAAAGAAAGCTGAAAAGACGGTTGTCGACGGTGCTCGCAATTTTGGCATCTCGGCCGATGGCAAAAAGCTGGTGGTCCTGCGTGGCGACGATATCTATCACATCGCTGCGGCGGCCGACCAGAAACTGTCGGACAAGTTCAAAACCGAAGGCATGAAAATCTCGATCGATCCGCGTGAGGAATGGCGTCAGGTATTCATGGACGCTTGGCGTGTGGAACGTGATTTCTTCTACGATCCGACGATGCACGGGGTCGACTGGGAAGCCATTCGCGATCGCTACGCCGAGATGATCGATGATTGCACATCCCGCGCCGATCTGGGATTCGTGATTGGCGAGATGATCGCCGAAATCAATGTGGGTCACGCCTACTATCGGTCGCCGCCGTCGGACGATGGAGCGGCTGAGGAAAATGTGGGCCTGCTGGGCTGTCGCTTCGCCGAGGAAGACGGCCGCTACAAGATCGCCGAGATCTATGAAGGCAGTGCCTGGGATACCGATGCCCGCAACCCGTTGCGCGCCGTCGGGATCGAGGAAGGTGATTTCATTCTGGAAGTCAACGACGTCGAATTGACGTCCGACAAGAATCCGTACTCGGCATTCACCGGGATGGCCGGCATGACGGTCAACCTGTTGATCAGCAAGGATTCGAAGTCTGACGATGAAGACGAGCAGATTGCGGTCAAGTTGCTGGAAAGCGACAACAACCTGCGATTCCGTGCCTGGATTGAGAAGAACCGCAAGTACGTTTCCGATAGCACGAGCGGACGCGTCGGCTACATCTACGTGGTCAACACAGGGGTCCCGGGCCAAAACGATCTGTTCAGGCAGTTCTACGGCCAGGCATCAAAAGACGCGTTGATCATTGATGACCGCTGGAACGGTGGTGGCCAGATTCCTACTCGCTTTATCGAGTTGCTGAATCGTCCGGTAACCAACTACTGGGCCAAACGCGACGGTCGCGACTGGACCTGGCCTCCGGATTCCCATCAGGGTCCCAAGTGCATGTTAATTAATGGCATGGCCGGCTCCGGAGGCGACATGTTCCCGGCTTTGTTCCGCCAGGCGGGCCTCGGCAAGCTTGTGGGCATGCGTACCTGGGGCGGACTGGTCGGTATTTCCGGTAATCCGCAAATGATCGATGGTTCCAGCGTGACGGCTCCGACGTTTGCCTACTACGAGAAGGACGGAACGTGGGGCATCGAGGGTCACGGTGTCGATCCCGACATTCGCGTCGTGGATGATCCCGCCCAGATGCAGGATGGCGGCGACCCGCAACTGGATGCCGCGATTCAGTTGATGCTGACCGAAATCGAGAGCAATGGTTACAAGGCTCCCGAACGGCCGGCCTACCCGGACCGCCGAACCATCGGCATTGCCGAGGACGACAAGTAGACTCACGGTCCTCGAAATTCAAAAAACGAAAACGCTCCGCATTGCTGATGCGGAGCGTTTTTCTTGCGCTTTCCGCAGCACCCGCACAATCGGGAATGCCCGCAGTAATTTTCCGCTACGTCGCTGCCCGGTCGCCGTGGTCGCGCTATTCGAGCAACCCGCTGTCCTATGTTTTCAAACACCGATCTCCCGTCGCAACCCCTCCAACTCCACGGACAATCCGAGCATGAATATGAAACGGCAGCGCAGGAATCGCCAGGGGAACTCGCTGGTGGAACTCGTCGTGGGCTTCCCTATCCTGTTCCTGTTGACCTTCGGCTCGATTGAGGCCAGCACGTTGAATCACCTGCAACAGTGCGCGACGGAAACGTCCTATTTGGGAGCCCTGCGTGGCATACCGGCCGGCAACACCGAAGCCGACATTCGCAACATGATGACTGCGATGCTGGACGCCCGCGATATTCAAAACTCCACGATTGTGATTCAAGGTCTCGATGGAACGCCCTATGACAATCTGGCATCAGGCGACAAGTTCCGCGTCACGACGACCATTCCGGCATCCGACAACCTGCCCATGCTCGCAATGATTTGCAGCCTTCAGGATATGGAATCGGATCGGATTGCCCAAAAGAACTGATTTACCCGATACACCTCCACTGGAACGACCATGAACCGACAGGCTGCCACACGACAAGGCTCGATTTTTATCCTGTTGCTGTTTTTGCTGCCCATCATTGTGCTGGTAGGTGGTTTTGCGGTCGACGTAGCCTATGTGCAACGCACGCGCGCCGAATTGCGGTCCGCTACTGACCTCGCTGCCAAAGCGGCGGCCATGAACCTGTCCCAGTACTCGGACACCACGCTGGCCACCAACAAGGCGATTGAAATCGCCGGACTGAACAAGGTCGCTGGTCAATCTCTGACGATTGCTCCTGCAGATGTCGTGTTCGGCAGTTCCGTCAAGCAACTTGACGGCACCTACGATTTCGTCGACGGCGGTACACCGACCAATGCCGTCAAGGTGATTGGAAAACGCACCGCATCATCGGCCGACGGGCCCATCATCTCGTTCTTTGGCCATATGTACGGCCATCAGAACTACGAACCGGAAATCTATTCCTATGCCGCGTTTATTGACGTCGACATTTGCCTCGTGCTGGACCGCAGTGGCAGTATGAAACTGCCGGTGGTCGATGGCGATCCCTATGACCCGGATTATCAGAATCTGGAACCGGCCGCCAACTCGCGGTGGGTGGCGCTGGACGGCGCAATGCGCACGTTTTTGGGCGTCATGGACAGTTCATCTGCCCAGGAACAGGTTTCACTGGTCACCTTTGCCAGCGATGTCACGACCGACGTGGATCTGGATACCGACATGACACCCATCTATGACGAACTGGACGACCGATTGGTCACCGTGTGGACCGGCAGCACGGATATCGCAGCCGGAGTCGTTCGCGGCGAGTCGGTACTGACGGGCATCAATGCCCGGCCGCTGGCCATGAAGGTCATGGTAGTGCTGACCGATGGCAACTATACCGAAGCCGATCCGGTTCCGGCAGCCACTTCCGCTGCCGGGCAGGATATCATCATCAACACCATTACGTTCGGCGACGGGGCAGATCAGACCACCATGCAGAGCATCGCAACCGTTGGCAGCGGCAATCATTATCACGCGGATACCGCAGGTGACCTGACGGCGATCTTCCAGGAAATCGCCGCCAGCCTGACCGTGCTGATCGACTAGTCGACAGCGTACACAGAAATCAAAGACGCAAATCCATGAACAACATTATCAAACGCTACAAGAATCGCCGTGGAGCCGCAGTTATCGAATTCGCGATGACCGTGCCCCTGCTCTTCCTGTTCGTATTCGCGTCGATTGAGTTCTCACGCGCCAACATGATCAAGAACATGATTGAAAATGCGGCCATGGAAGGTGCCCGCGAAGGCATGTTGCCCGGCCACACAGCCGCCGACTGCATCGCCGCCGCACAGGATCTGATCGACATCATGGCCCTGAACGACGCCACGATTACCGTCGAACCCGCATCATTGACTCCAACGACGCCGACCGTCACGGTCATGGTCAGCGTGCCGCTGGCCACGAATTCGCTGCCCATGTCGAAATTCGTGCTGGGCGAATCGTTGACCCAGTCGGTGACGCTGCCGCGCGAAATACAGTAGCGGCAGGCGACGAGCTATTTGCGCACCTGGCGGGCCAGCTGCGCCGCAATCTGCTCGCGAAAGATTTTCGAGTTGTGCCGGATGTCGACTGGCAGGCTCTTCTGCAACCGCACCTCCTGAATGCTGCTTGTTACTTCATGCCGTGCCGCCAGATCGGCGAGTTCCCGGCACAATCGCTGCCGTCGTTCCCCGGTCGCCGGCCAATGCTCGGGCCACGGCTCAGCCACGATTACCGGCCGCTGCTGGCCACGCTCGCCCAGGCCTACCAGCGCGCTGCGGTAAATCGCCGGATGCCTATTAATGATCGACTCACAGGGAACAGTAAACAGGGTTTCATTTCCGTAAATCACCCGCTGGCTTTTGCGTCCGCAAATCCAGAATCGCCGATGTTCGTCAAAGTATCCGACGTCTCCCATGCGGTGCCAGAATCGATCTCCATCGGCGATCTTGGCCAGAGCATTGGCTTGGGTACGGGTCACGTAACTTCGGGTCACGACCGGTCCCGATACGATCAACTCGCCAATTTCACCCGGCTCCAGCAATTTTGCATCGCCAATGTCTGCAATTGGCTCGTCGGTGATCTCGATGATTCGCCAGTCGATTTGCGCGAAACGACCGCCGACACAAACGCCCTTGCCCTCATCGGTTTTTCTGGCGGTCTCGCCGAGCACGACGGTCGCGGAATTGCAGGCTACCGGCAACGCTTCGGTCGCCCCGTAGGGTGTGAACACATCGCCCTGCGACGCGATGATCTGCTTGACGCGCTTCAGTACGTGTGCGGGCACGGGTGCGCCGGCCGACATGACGCGTTCGATCGTCGGCAACCGCTTTCCCTGTTCTTCGCACCAGCGACTGACGGTATTCCACAGAGCCGGCGACCCGAATGACTGGTTGGCCTGCCAGTGCTCGGTCGCAGCCGCAAATACCGCCGGCGAAACCGAGGCTGGCCGTGTGAAGTCCATCTTGGGGAACACGGTCGTCACACCCATTGCGGTGTTAAAAAGTGCAAACAGCGGAAATCCGGATATGTCAGCCCCGCCCGGCTGGATCTCAAAGTAGCGCTGGATCTCTTCGGCTTGCGTGATGAAATTGAGGTGCGAATAACCTACTCCCTTGGGCGGACCGGTGCTGCCCGATGTAAAGATAATCGCAGCGTCCGCCGTGGCCTCGCGGGCAGCCACCTGGAATTCCGCGCTTGATTGCTGCCGAAAGTTTTCGATGCTGCGGCAACCCGGCCAGCGTTTCCTGCCCACGACAAAATTGTTGCCGGCATTGGGAAAACGTTTGCGAAACAACCATCGCGCGATTTGGGCTTTGGCAATCCCGACAATGCCCTGCGGGTCGGCCTCTGCCAGGCAATTCACCAGATTTTTTCGGCCAATTCCCGGATCAATCAAAATGATCAGCGCACCGGACTTGAACAGCGCGAAC
>CAMYKF010000741.1 GCA_947258905.1 uncultured Pirellulaceae bacterium
TGACCCGTGCTTTCAATGATATGAGAGTGGCCCTCCCCGCCATCCCGATCCCGGCGCGCCGGGAGGATTGGCGACCCTCCCGGCGGGAGGGTCACGAGAATTTGCCACTAAATTCCCCGAAGAGCCATCCAAAGAAGGGTCTTTGGATTTCATTGCATTAGCAGGACGTTCGCGTATTTCGTCCGGTGAAGGGTTCGATCTTTACGCACAGACGTTGCGTCTGCATTTCATCTCTGTTGCATTCACGTTGTGCAACGCTGTGTCAGATTGGTGTCAGAAATCTGAATCCTTCGGCCTGGCAAAACATTCGAGATCGCCTGCCAGGGCGGCTGGAATTTATGACGCAACGGCAGTATAATCTGACGTCATGTCAGAAAAAGAGCCGTCAAGAGTCCGTCGCCGCAATGACCCGCTGGATCATTCTGTGCTGCGCAAGTCAGAACGAACTCGGCTGGCGATTATCAACGCGGCACTGGAATTCTTGTCAACGCACCCGTTTCGCGACCTGACCGTGGCGCAGCTCATGTCGCTGGCCGGAACGAGCCGGTCCGCGTTCTACCAGTACTTTGAGGATCTCCACGATTTGATGGAGAAGCTGCTGCGGGGCCTGGAGGAAGACATTTTTCAGGTTGCCGCACCCTGGTTTCAGGGCGACGGCGATCCCATCCCGATGCTCGAAGAGACGATGGCTGGCCTGGTGCAGCTGTGCTACCGGCAGGGCTCAATTTTGCGGGCCGTGGCCGATGCCGCTCCCCAGGACGAGCGACTGGAACACGTATGGCTGGAATTCCTGAATGACTTTGACGACGCCGTCACCGATCGAATCGAGCAACATCAGGCAAGTGGTCTGATCGAACCGTTTGATGCCCGCCCTGTAGCGATTGCCCTGAATCGCATGGATGCGTCGCTGTTGATTCACCACTTTGGGCGTCGGCCCCGATCTCAACAGCAACCGGTCCGTGAGGTAATCGTGCGGATATGGACATCCACGCTGTACCCGGAACTGTCAAGAGAAGGATCTGTTCCTGCACAATCGAGAAGCCGCCGTAAAGCAAAACCAGGGAAATAGCCAACTTACACATGAAAGGTCAAGCAATGAATCGTCGAGTCACAACGTCATCGATCGTTGGTCTGTTGATTGCCAGCGCCGTTTGTCAGGCCCAGCCTCCTCAAATGAAGATGACCACAGAGATTCCGCCGGGAATCGCCACGCCGGACATGCTGGAAACACCATTGGGGACCCTGCGTTCGCTTGATGGTGTTCCCGATGCAGAGACGACCCAACGTGTTTTCGACAACCTCGATTTCCAGCGCGCGACCCAGGCGTATCTCTCGACCATACAGGTCTCCTCCATGGACGCGATGCGAAGAGGCCTGCTTGGTTTTGGCCCGGCGAATCGCACGGCCCTGCTATTTGAAGACTTGATGGACTCGAGGGCGTTGTGGCTGACACCAAATACGGTTTCCGTCTACATGGCGATGTGGCTGGAACTAGGCGACGAGCCGATGGTGATCGAGACGCCTCCCAACGTCCTGGGGCTGATTGACGATGCGTGGTTCAAATACGTGGCGGACTTTGGCAACGCTGGTCCCGACAAGGGGCAAGGCGGGAAGTTCCTGATCCTGCCGCCTGGTTACGAGGGTGACGTGCCCGAGGGGTATTTTGTCGCCCGAACAAAGACCTACGGAAACTGGGTTCTGTGGCGCGGCTTCCAGGTCGACGGGTCCACCAATACAGCTGTGGACGCAACAAAGGAACTGTTTCGAGTCTATCCGCTTTCTCAAAGAGATAATCCGCCCGCGATGAATTTCGTGAATGTCTCCGGCAAGTTTCACAACACGATTCACCGCATGGACTATGGATACTGGGAAGAACTCAATGCCGTCATCCAGCGCGAACCGATTGATGGTTTCGAGCCAGAGATTCTTGGACTGCTGGCGACACTCGGCATGGAAAAGGGAAAACCCTTTGAGCCCGATGCCCGCATGAAGAAGATTCTCACCGATGCGGCGAATGTCGCTGCGGTGACGGCCCGGGCGTTAACAGCACGTCCGCGTGACCAACGATTATATGTGTATCCGGGCGAGCGAGTTTGGACGAACCCTTTCATCCAGGGACGCTACGACTTCTTGCTCGATGGCGTGCGATTGATCGACTCGCGGATCTACATGCACTTTTACGCGACCGGCATCACACCGGCTATGTCGGTGAAGAATGTCGGCAAGGGATCACAGTACCTGATTGCCTACCTGGACAATGAGGGAAACGCACTGGACGGCAGCAAGACCTACAAGATTCATTTGCCGCCCAACGTGCCGGCAAAAGATTTTTGGTCGTTCACAATTTACGACACTCAGACACGCAGCATGCTGCAAACCGACCAGCAATTCCCCGGGCTGGACAACAATCAAACGGGATTGGTACCGAACGATGACGGGTCGTACGACATCTACTTCGGTCCGCAACCTCCGGAGGGCAAGGAGAACAACTGGATTCAATCCGTGCCCGACAAAGGGTGGCACACGATCTTCCGCCTCTACGGTCCGCTGGAACCTTTCTACGACAAGACCTGGAAGCCTGGCGATCCCGAGTTAGTCGAGTAAACGTACTGGCCTAAACCAGCAAGAATTCAATCATCGAGGAAGATCATGAAAATCAAACGAGATTTGCCCTGCGCCGTGATGATCCTGCTTACCGTCCTGCTGTCTTCCAGTTCGGCGCAGACGTCGCAGGACACGTACCTTGGAGAACTGACCTACCAGGATCAAACCATCACGAAGGAAACGGCCGACAAGCTGCACGAGCAAATTATGCTTCAGCGGGCCACCCAGTTGGTCACCTGGGCCATGCCGATGATGAACTTCTATACGCTTTATCCGGCAATGTTGAGCAACCAGAAGATGAGTGAGGACGACGTCTTCTTCAGTCTGTGTGACGGCTACGACGGCGTTTATCCGTACATGACCGCCAACGTGACGACGCCCTACACGATCGCGATGTCGGACCTGTCAAAGACGGGACCGGTGGTGCTGGATCTCCCGGCAGGAGAAATCTACGGAGTGGTCAACGATGCCTGGATGCAGCCGATCAAGGAGATCGGTTCGGGCAAAGCGGAAACGCTGTTGCTGGTTGGCCCCGGGCAGAAATACCCCGAGGACTTTGACGGCGAGGTCGTCCAGTCGGACACCTTTCTCGTGCTCTATTTCTACCGTGCTCTCGGCACGGGCCAGGCAGCTGAGAAGCTGAGAACAGCCGTCCAGGCATACAAGCTCTCGGACGCTGAGAATCCGCCGGAGACGAAGTTCATCAGGTATGAGCCGAAACCCGGTGACGAGATCGCGCTGAACACCCAGCCCCGCGACATCCGTTTTTGGGAACTCGTGAACGAATACGTGCAACGGGAGCCCATGGCAGAGCGCGACCGTTTCTTCTACGCGTGGCTCAAGGATCTGGGAATCGAAAAGGGCAAGGATTTCAATCCGTCCGCTTATCAGACGGACATTCTGCAGCGGGCACTGGATGTGGGTATGGCGATGTCCCAGGCCATCTCCTTCAACAAAACCATGGAGATGTTCCCGACCAGCCTCTATCGCGGTGACTCGGGATGGGAAGACGCCATGGCGGGCATGAATCCCAGAATTGACCTGGAGACCTACTCGCAATTCAACGAGCGCGCTTCCTATGGCTTCGAGGCCACGACGACCTCGGCGGGAATGGTATCACGAGTACCGGGCAAGGGTTCGGCCTACCTGGGAAGCTATTATGATGCGGACGGCAATGCCTTGATGGGGGGAAACCATTACCAGCTCCATATCGAGCCGAATCCTCCGGCGGCGAATTTCTGGTCGGTGACGGTTTACGATATCAAGAATCGTCTCATCATCCGAAATGAGGCGAAGCGCTCGGACCGCTCGTCCCGTACCGAGGGACTGATCCAGAATGATGACGGATCGGTTGATCTTTTCTTTGGACCGAACGCTCCGGAGGGCAAGGAGCCAAACTGGATCCAGACGAACGAAGGTGAATCCTTTTTTGTCTACCTCCGCCTCTACGGTCCCGAGCAGGCCTATATCGATCAGACCTTCCCGATGAACAAGATCGAGCAAGTGAAATAGGCTTTGCTTGCTTGCGAGTATTTACGAATCAAAACGAACGGATCAAAAATGAAAACCTTTCTTTGTTTTGTTGCTCTCTCCGGCATTATTGCCGCTCCGCTTTGTGCCCAGTCGCCAAGCATGAAAATGACCTCGCCAATTCCCGAGTCGATCACGGCTCCGGACGAGGCCGAGACTTCGATTGGAACACTCGAGTACTTCGACGGTGTACCTCAGCCGAAAACGGTAGAAGCAGTATACGATTATCTCGATCAGTCGCGTGCCGTGCAGGTGTTCCTCAACTCCATTCCGGCCATGTCCGTCGCCACGCTGCGAGAAGGTCAGGCGAGTGTTGGTGCAGACATGTGCAACAAGATTTGCATTTGGGACAACTTGATGGATTCCAAGTCACTATTGCTGACAGGGAACACCTCGACCATGTATGCCGTCGGTTTTCTCGACCTGCTGAAAGACGGTCCGACGGTAATCGATTTGCCGCCGGGCATTCTGGGTATCCTGGACGACATGGCCTTCCGATACATGACCGACCTTGGGGTGGCCGGTCCCGACAAAGGCAAGGGCGGCAAGTTCCTTGTACTGCCGCCGGGCTATCAGGGCGACGTGCCTGAAGGCTACTTCGTCGTGTCGTCACAGACCAGCGGCGTATGGGTCTTCATGAGAGGATATCTGGACAAGAGTCTGCCGCTGGAGAGAGCGATCCCGGCCGCGTCGGCCAACATTCGTGACCACCTGAAGGTGTATCCGCTCTCGTTGAAGGACGATCAGCCGGCGATGGAGTTCATCAATGTCTCCGGCAAGAACATGAACACCATCCTGCCAAACGACTACAGATTCTTTGAAAAGCTGCATGCATTGATCCAAACCGAACCCGACAGTTATCTCGGTCTCGAGGCAAAGGGAATGATGGCGGCCATCGGAATTGAAAAAGGCAAGCCATTCAGTCCCGACGCGCGGATGAAGAAGATACTCACCGACGCAGCCGCGATCGGCAACGCCGCCGCCCGGGCCATCAGTTACTTCCCGCGTGATCCAGGCAACTTGCTGTATGGCGAGGACAGCGCGTGGGTCATGGCGTATGCCGACAAGGACACAACCTTCACGCGCAACGGCGCTTATCGTCTTGATCCGCGAATCCTGTTCCACTTCGGATACATCTGTGTTTCTCCGGCGATGGCCGTGACGGTTGCCGGCAAGGGCTCGGACTACGGCCTGGCGATGCTTGATTCAGACGGAATAGTCCTGGACGGTTCGAAAACCTACAGGTTGCATCTGCCGCCAAATCCGCCAGCCAAAGACTTCTGGGCGGTCACGATGTACGACACGCAAACCCGTTCGCAACTGCAGACCGACCAGCAGTTCCCGACGTTGGGCAGCCAAACCGAGGGCATCCAGCAGAACGACGATGGCTCGTACGACATCTACTTTGCGCCCCGGGCACCCGAAGGACAGAAAGGCAACTGGCTACAAACCATTCCTGGCAAAAGCTGGTGGATCGGCCTGCGGATGTATGGTCCTGAACAGCCATGGATCGACAAGACCTGGCGACCGGGCGAGATCGAGTTGGTGGAATAATCAAATGTTCCTTCAGGCAGTGAGGCTCGTGCTCAAACCAGGAGCAAGCGAAATTTCATAACTGGCTACGGTGCTGAATTCATGATGAAGTGTAGAGCGTCTGGAGTCACAGAATTCTCCAGGTTATGCCAGGTTTCGTAAGTCACTGGAAACCCGGCACTCAATCCCGATGATCAGGATTTGGATTTGACGAACGACGGCCACGATGTCAACGCGGGGTTACTCGATGATGACCGTGATCTGCAGGTTGTCGTAACCGAGTCCCTGTAACCACAGTTTGATCTGATCAAGTTCCCGGTACCTAACCAGTCGCTGGGTAGCAAACGTAATGGCAAGCTGACCCTGTTCCAGCCGTTCACGCAACAGCTTTTCCAGCGCTTCCCTGCCAATGCTCTCGCCGTTGTGGGTGAAATCCCCATTCGCAGTCAGGACAAACAAGGGTTGTTCCTGATCCGGCGTGGGCGCCGCAGACTGTGGGTAGTCGGTAATCGTTGCACCGGAATCATCGAGTTTGTTCAGTGCCACTTGCCCATCCTTGATGACCAGCAGCGGCGCGCGCAATGTTTCGATGTTTTCGATGGGGTTGTCATCCACAAGGATCAGGTCGGCTACGAAGTCGGTTTTGATCTCGCCCAAATCGTCTTGCTGCAGCACGCTGGCCGCCAGTGACGTTGCACTTCGAACCACATCGCCAGCTGGCATTCCGTAAGCGAACATCAATTCCAGCTCGCGGGAGTTGTCACCGTGGGTGAACACGCCAACGTCGCTGCCGCAGGCGATCGCGACGCCGACGTCCAGTGCATTTCGCATCAATGTTTTGGCGGTCGTGACGCGCGGATGATCGGGATCCGTTTCGGGATTCCAGCCGCTGTACCTGGCGATAGACTCCGAGGCCATCAGGGTTGGGCACAGCACAACGCTGTTGTCTTTCATCAATTGCAATGTTTCCCGCGATGCGTTGTAACCGTGCTCGATGGTTTTGACTCCGGCCAGCACGCTGCGTTTGATTCCCTCGTCGGTCGTGGCGTGAGCTGAAACTGGCACGCCGGCTGATGTTGCTTCGGCTACGATGGCGTTGAGTTCTTCTTGCGAAAAAGTTGGAGTCGATGGATCGCCAGGTCGACGCCGGTAATCCGCGTAGACCTTGATCCAGTCAGCTCCGGCGGCGATTTGTTCGCGGGTGACTCGCCGACATTCGGCTTCTCCGTCAGCCGTCTGAGCGCCCACCGGCATCTTCCAGCGCGGGTCAAAGCCCATTGGTCCGTAACCGCCCGTGGTGACCAGTGCTTTGGTCACGGCAAACACGCGGGGGCCAGGAATCAGGCCCTCGGCGATCGCATCGCGCAAAGCGACATCGGCAAACGCCGCTCCCTCGGTTCCCAGGTCACGCAACGTTGTGAAGCCCGCCTCGATGGTCTTTCGAGCTGCAACCGTGCCACGAATCGTTCGCAGTTCCAGCGACTCGTTCAGCACCTGTTCGTTCCAGCTGGCTTCGTCGTAGGGATGCAGCAACAGGTGCGAGTGCAAATCGATCAAGCCGGGCATGACGATGCGTCCGCCGCAGTCAATTGCACGCAACATGCCTTCGTTGTCAAAGGCGACTTCGATGCCGGCGATTCGCCCGTCGGCGATCAAAATCTTTTGCGGTTCCGACAGATCACCTGTTCCCACATCAAGGATTCTGACGTTGGTCAGCAGGTAAGGTTCGTCCTGTGCAGCGCTGGACGAAACGCAAACTGCGGCGATCAAAAGTGAAAACAAGAGTGGACGAATCAAGGTGGACTGCTTTCTGACGAAAATGTCTCGCGGAGACGCGGAGACGCGAAGTGTATTCTCCGCGACTCCGCGACAAGTCTATTCTATTCATGCACGCCATCGCGCGTGCGAGCATCGCTCGGATGAGCAATGATGTTTTGCCATTCGCTGGCGTCGCTGCGTGCAACTACGGCCATCACCGGCTCGCTGTCGCTGAGATTGTAGACCTCGTGCGGTACGCCAGGTTCGATGTAGATAAAGTCGCCGGCGACGTTATCGATGGTGTGCTCGAGGTTCTCACCGTAGATATGACGAACACTGCCTTGCAGGATGTACAGCATCAACTCAAAGCCGTCGTGAATGTGGGCATAGGCGATTGCGCCGGGTGCGACGGTGGCCACGTTCATGGAGAGTTTTTGGGCGCTTGTGTTTTTGGCACTTAGGCCGGCCTTGTACCTGATTCCGTTCCAGCCACGAAAGTTGTCGCCGCCAAACACTTCGCTGGTGCGAATCGTGGAGATGCCATCGCCACCGTCGATGAACTGGTTGAGATCGATATCGCTGGACATGGCTAGCTGCTTTCGGTTGAAGTTGGGCGATCGGGATGGACCCGGATTTTGACGCGCTCGCCGAGTTGATCAATCCCCAGGAGTACTAATGCCAGTCCGGGCCAGGCGATGGCCAGTCCCGGCGGGCTGAGGATGCGTTGATTCCAGCTGA
>CAMYKF010000742.1 GCA_947258905.1 uncultured Pirellulaceae bacterium
TCGACCCCGACAAGCACAAAGTCCAGTTCGACGGCACGCGGGTCAAGCCAATTCGCCTGCAATACTTCATGGTCAACAAGCCGCCGGGCGTGTTGTCCACTTGCGCCGATCCGGCCGGTCGCGTGCGGGTCATCGATCTGATCAACACGGACCAGCGTGTTTACAACGTGGGTCGTCTGGACAAATCCAGCGAAGGCCTGATCCTGGTCACTAACGATGGCGACCTCGCCAATCGACTGACCCACCCCAGTTACGGCGTGCAAAAAACCTATCTGGTCACGGTTGCCGGCAATCCGCGTCACGCCGATCTGCAACTGCTCAAGCGAGGTATTCGCCTGGCTGAGGCGGTGGCTCGCGTGGCCGAAGTGCGAATCAAGAAGCGTCGCCGCGATTCCTGCGACCTGATTATCGTTTTGGAGGAGGGACGCAATCGGGAAATTCGCAGGTTACTGGCCCATATCGGTCACAAGGTCACGCGGTTGCGTCGGATCGCCATCGGGCCGTTGCATCTGGGCGAATTGCCGCCCGGGCATCACCGGCGGCTGGAACACGCCGAAATCACGGCGTTACAGCGGGCCTCGTCACGGCAGCGTCGACGCAAGACGGCCAAAGACAAACCGGTTGACTCCAGCCAGCTGACGCGACCCAAGAAGAAAGCAACCGGTACAAAATCACGTCGCAAAACCGTCAAGGCAAAAACGGCCGGCGGCGGCCGCAAGCCCGGAAAGAAAACCACATCGCGAAAAGGCAAAAAGTCGGCGCGAAAGAAACCGGCAGCGCCCGCCAAACGCGGAGCCGGTCGAGTCAAAAAATCCACTCGCCAGGGCAACGTGCGTGGCGGTAAAAAGAAAACTGCCCGCAGGGGCAGTTCAACACGTCGACGCCGAACGTAAGGAGCGCGTCGTTCAGCCGGTAAGCCAGGCCGCCAGAAAAAACCTGGCTAGGTCTGCGTTGGCTAGGTCTGCGTCTTGGCAGCCAGAATTCTCTTCTGCAGACGCGATTTGTAGCGGGCAGCGGTGTTCTTGTGAATCACCTTGCGAGCGCCGGCACGATCCAGTTTTCTGGCCGCGCCCTGGTATTCCCTTTCAGCGGTTTCCAGGTCGCCAGCCTCAACGGCTGCCGAGACCTTTTTCATCTGCGTCCTCATATCCGACTTGATGGAACGATTTCGCAAACGCAGCACCTTGTTTTGCCGCAATCGCTTTTTGCCACTTTTTGTGTTCGGCATCTTGCTTTACGAGATAAGCCTGTTGGAATCTGAAAATTTGTTAATCGGGTAATATCATCAATCAATCGGGCGTTGTCGAGAGCTAATCATGGTGTTTTTCGCCATAGCAGTGTGTTTCCCCAGGAGTGCCCTGGGCCGTCCCTAGCGCTGAAAGATCGGCAGGTAGCCGTTGTCCAGTTGCAGCATGATCAGGTTGCAAGCGGTCACATACACCGGTGCGATGGTGCCGGACCAGCTGCCGTCGGCCTGCTGATTCCGCACGATGTGATCGTACAGCAAATTGCGAAAACTGGCCCATTCCTCTTCGGATTGCCGATACACGACCTGGGCATAATACAGATAGGTGTAATGGAAATGCCCATATCGCGCCCCCTCATTCAGCCGGTGCAAGTGCTGCTTGCAGTAATCCAGCATGGGCGGAATATACTCGCTGTCGTAATCGCCGGCGTTGTACAGGGCGGCCAGCGCGGCCGCGGTAATCGCCTGACGGGACGTGCCCTTGGTGCGTGAACTGTAGGAGATGCCGCCGTCGGGGTTTTGACAGTCGTAGATGTATTGCCTGGCACGGTCGATCGTTTCGCGAGGCACGACGATGCCGGCATTGCGGCAACCACGCAGGCCCTGCACCTGGGTAATGGTGGTCGAGCCCTCGTCAAAGCTGGCGTTTTCCTGGGCGCTGACGTAGCCCCAGCCACCGGATTTGGTCTGCGCATTGACACTGAACGTGACGGCCCGTTCCAGCACCGACGTCAACTCCTCGCGCCGATCGACGTCCTCTTCCTCGCCCAGCACCTGGGACAGGAACAGCATGGAAAAGCCGTGTCCGTAGGTGTATCGATTGTCGCGCATTGGATCGCCAATCAATCCGTTGCCTCGACACTTGGTCATCAGGTAATCGACGGCCTTGCGAATCGGCCGTGCGTACTGACCCTGAATCGTGGTTGAACCGCTGCAGATCATGGCCAGTCCGGCCAGCGCCGTCATGGCGGTGGGATAGGTGGCGTGGTTCCAGTGCCCCAGTCGTGATTGGTTGTCAACCAGCCAGTTCAGTCCCTTGTCGATGGCGGGCTGCCATTTGGATTCGCGGGTAAACGTACCTGCCGTGGCCGCTGTCAATCCAGGAGAGATGCATGTGGTCAGGGCGGCGGTGGTCAGGGCGCCGCCACACAGCAGGACGTGGCGGCGATCCGGCAGCAAACAACGGCGATCATTGAACGTCATGGCAGGCAGTCACGGAAACAGATTCGTACTCGCCGAATTGTATGCGACAGACCGGGTCAGCGAACAACGTCAATTCGAGGGGCCCCGGGGGCCAGCGCCAGCAGGCGGAGGTCAGATTTGCTCGCGAAACGTGGTAAAGCTCAGCCAGGCGATCAGAGCGGCCGAAATGCTGAAAACCAGATCAATCCAGAAGTTGAATCCGCGGAAGGGCGCGACGCTTTCCATGCCAATCTGGCCTAATACCAGATCGGAAAAGAACAGCAGAAAAACCAGGATGGATATGACCAACGCGGTTAAACACAGGGCCTTCGGCATTCGACTTTATCCTCACAACGGCCGGGACCGCGGATGGCAATTTTCTAGCAAGTGGGACTGGGAGGAATCCGGATACGACTGAAAGTAGTATAATTGGCTGGTTTTTCGTGTCACGCCGACTGGGGCCCAGATCGCCAACGGAATCATTTTTTTCGCGGCAGGCTTCGATTGTGCTTGTCAAAACGACGATCACAAGTCCGAAAATGCCAGTCGCCCCAATTATAACGCCGCCTGCTGTGCAACCGACCAGCGTGCACGATAAGCTGAAAAAGCCCAACCTGTCACCCTCAAGCCAACGCCATGTTACGCAAAGCCGTCTACACCGGTTCCTTCGACCCGATTACCCTGGGGCATCTGAATGTCATCGAGCGCGGCAGCCGGCTGTTCGACGTGCTCGTCGTCGGCATCGGGGTCAACATCAGCAAACCGGCGTTGTTCGAACCCGAAGAGCGACTGGATCTGGTCAGGCGGGTGACCCGCGATATGCCCAACGTGGAGGTGGAGACTTTTGACGGACTGGCGGTGGATTTCGTGCGTCAGGTCGGAGCGCGCATCATGGTGCGGGGCGTGCGACCGCTGACCGACATCGCTGCCGAATTCACCATGACGATGGCCAATCGCCAACTGGCCGACGATCTGGAAACAGTCTTCCTGATGGCCGATGCCCGGTTCGCACACGTCTCCAGTTCGTTGATCAAGCAAGTCGCCCCGCTGGCTGACGATTGGCAACTGGCGCGGTTTCTGCCCGAAGAGATCATCCCCGAGTTGCGTCGCAAGCTGGCTGGCCAGTTGCAGACTTAGGCTCTGCCCGCCTCTTCGCTCAAACTGAGCATTTCTTGTGTAGCTGAGCGAGGCCCTTCGCTCAGCAGATTTCGGATACACCGTGATTTGATGGCTGAAAAGGCGATGGAATCGCCACCATTCTGTCGAACATGCTGCCTGGCGAACGAAGGGCCTCGTTCGCCTACATTTCTGGTGCGATCTGCAAATCTGCTCAGCTTGAGCATTTGAACCTGAACCGAGCACGCCAGCGTCAGTTGCCGGCGCGCAAGGGCAGCACCCGCGTCTAGCGCCGTCGGCTCAGTAAAACACCAGGTGGATTTGCCCGACAGGCAGTCGCATGCGGGTCGCGCCGCAGGTCCGTCAATGCGCCGGCGCCAGTAATTCTTTCACTTCGTCGCGCTCTTCCTGCAACTCCTGCATCGTGGCGGCCATTTTTTCCTTGCTGAAGTCGTCAATTTCCAGACCCTGCACGATGGAATATTCACCACCCGAACAGGTGCACGGGAAGGAATAAACCAGGCCTTCGCTGATGCCGTAGCTGCCATCGCTGGGAACGGCCATGCTGACCCAGTCGCCATCCGGCGTCCCATGCATCCATGAATAGATGTGATCGATAGCGGCATTGGCGGCCGAAGCGGCACTGGACGCTCCACGGGCCTCAATGATCTCCGCCCCGCGCTTTTGCACACGCGGAATAAAGGTATTGCGATACCAGTCCTCATCAACCAACTCACTGGCCGGCCGGCCATCCACCGTGGTGTTGCTGATATCCGGATACTGGGTGGCCGAGTGGTTGCCCCAGATCGCCATTTTGCGAATCGTGTCCGATGCCGAACCGGTTTTGGCGGCCAGCTGGCTGATCGCGCGATTGTGATCCAGCCGCGTCATGGCGTGGATATTGGCCGGATTGACGTTGGGCGCATTGGCCCGGGTGATCAGGGCGTTGGTATTGGCCGGATTGCCCACGACCACCACGCGAATGTCGCTTTTGGCGTTATCGTTAATCGCCTTGCCCTGCACCGAGAAGATATTGGCATTGGCTCCCAGCAAATCCTTCCGCTCCATGCCCTTCTTGCGGGGCATGGCACCGACCAACAGGGCAAAATCGGCATCGGCAAATCCGACGTTCGGATCATCGGTCGCCACAATCCCGTGCAACAGCGGGAATGCGCAATCGTCCAGCTCCATTACCACACCCTGCAACGCGTTCATCGCTGGCGGAATCTCCAGCAGTTGCAATATCACTGGCTGGTCGGGACCCAGCATGTTACCGGCCGCAATCCGAAACAGCAGTCCGTAACTAATTTGACCCGCAGCGCCTGTCACCGTCACTCGCACCGGTGCCTTCATCACAATCTCCTCGCCCATGCAAACAGGAATCAATAGTCAATAATCAGCAGGAATCCGATTCTGGCCTATCTACTTGCAACTGCAAGGGTAGGCAGCCATTCTGGCCCACATTCCGCCTGCCAGCTGGCACCAGCGGAGCATGGAATGGTTGGTCGCCATCAATCCAGACTGGACCAGTCGACCGGCGGGCCAGCCCTGTTCTGCCGACGCGTCGCGGAACTGCGCCACAGCCACACCAGCAGGCCGCTGACGAGCACCCCCAGAGCCACCCAGAACCAGGCAATCAGCGAACTTACGGCATGCGTCGCCGCCTCGTCGGTTTCAATCAACTCGGCCAGCGAGCCCAAGCCAAAAAACACCGGATTGGGACGCCGCAGTTCGGAGGAGACTTCGCGAGTGGCCACGGTCTTGTGCAGCCACGTTTTGACAAAAAAGGCCGGAATCGACCACTTCATGGTCGAATCTGCGTTGCGCAACTCGTCCGGCAAGTCAAACAGCACCAGCGTCACACCGTAACTGCCATAAATCGTGACTTCCCCCTCGGTGTCCTTCAGCCGAAAGCCCTGGTTACCCAGGGAAACAAAAAAATCGACGTGATAGTACTGCTGGCGACCCGTTGCAGCGCGCAGCGACGGCGAATCATTCTGCACCGGTACAATCCGCCGCACGTGACCCGACAGTTCGATCAGGTCGCCGGCGTGACGCTGCGGATGCTCCAGCAGTTCCCTGAGATCCAGCGGCTGGCCCCGCGTAGCAGGCGGATCGGATTCCATACGGACGATGGCCCCGCACCACTGGTCGAAAAGATCGCGCTCAAAATAGGTGAATGCCTCCAGCGAACGATTGAGGATCATGTCCCGCTGTCCCAGGTCCAGCCCGTGACGGGCCAGCGCCAGTTGCCCTGCCCCGATTTGCAGTTCTTCGTTTTCCCGATCCGGATACCAGCGGACTCGCAGCGTCACGAAAACCGGCACGCCGTCGTTGCGAACGGTTACCAGAATGCCACGGGCGGCAAACGGTTCGGCCATTGCTGCATCGCGTTGCCAGATCTCCGGCACGATGGGTGATACCAGGACCACTCGGCGGCCATCATCGCGTTTGGCGTCGACGACAAACAACTTGTCGTACGAGTAATCGCGCTGCAGCTGTTCATTCAATGTGATCCGGCTTAATCCGGTCGTGCGGCCGGACAATCGAAACGCCGCCCCCGCATATTCAGCGGGTGTGTCGGCCGCCCGCTGGAGATCCACCTGGGCCGACGAACCCAGGTATTCCTGCCAGCTGGATTTGGAGACGTTGGGCAACCGGGAAATGATCTGCATGACGGTCGGCAGTCTGGCAATCACGCTGCGTGATTCGGCCAGTTCATTCCACTGCTCTGTCGTCACATCCGGAAACGACTGGCGTGCCACATCGACTTGCGCCAGAGCGGGCTGCTGCGTATTTATTACCAGCAACAGCAAAGCCGCTGCGACCAGCCGGCGAGCCAGCGCATCAGGGTCTGTCCTTCTATTCGTGGCTGTGGCATCTTGCCGCAGTTTCACTCTGCCATACTGTGGCTGGAAGCCCCAGCCACCACCCCCGCTGCCAATGAATGGACAGACCCTAGTCCTGTGGATCATCAATTTCCGCCTGGCCCAGTCGTTTGAGTTTATCCGAGACGGTTTCCACCCGCTGGTCCTGTTGCAATTCGGCGAAGTCCTGTTGCAGTTGCTCCTGGCGGGGCAAGGCCCGGGGCCGGCCGCCGATGGTCGACCGATAGACCGATCGGGCAATCAATGCAGCCAGTCCCGCGATACAGGCCAGCGACAACCAGATGGTGAGGCGTCCGGGCATGCGGAACCCGCGGTCTTCGGACGCGCTGACCTCGACCGGCACTTCCAGGGTGGCCGACATCAACAACGGCGCGACGGCTGCCTCGCCCGCGCTGCCGCCGGCATTGAACAGACGATTCTTGAAGAACCTGGCGTTGGCCGTTACGGTCTGTTCCACGCTGCGCATGGTTTCATCCGGACCACAACGCAACGACTCGGGGATCACCAGCGTGTACAAACACCAGGGAAACGAGGAGGGGTGATCGGGTTTGATCCAGACCACATGGTATTGCTCGATGCCCAGAGGATTGTAGCTGGCCGATACGCGCTCGACACGCAGCGCTGTGCCGCGCAGCGAGATGTTTTGTCCACGCCAGGCTTCCGGCTGCGCCAACAGTTGCGTCACCGTCACCGGATTCTCCTGCACTTCTCCGATCGGTTGCTCGAACACTTCGGACCAGGCCGAGAACCATGCGTACGCTTCCTGCGGCCGCCCTACCGGAGTCCGGTCCTCGATCAGCCCCGTTGCAGTATCCGACAATCCACTGGCCACGACACGCATGTCATCGGTCGCCAGTGCCTGGTCGATCCGGTCTTCGAGCACGGCGCGGACCGCCGGCACCACGGTTTGACTCCAGCGCTCGACGGCGGGCTGAAAACGGGAAAAGTCAGCGGCGTTCTCTTGCCATTGCAGATGCAGGTCACGTCGCCAGCGTCGCACTCGCGACCACAGCGGGCTGAGCGTGGCCGTGGCTCCGGCCGGCACCGCTTTTTGTTTTGTTGCGCAGTCAATCAGCGTTAGCAGCCGTACCTGATCGTCGCCGTCCAGGCGGCGCAGTACCTTGCGCCAAAATGATTGCTCGAGATCATCCCGCGCACTGGAGGGCGGCGCGAAGGCCAGCGGATCAGCGGAGTCGGAATCGGTGTCAGCTGGCTGACGAAAATCGCTGGCCGGCGGTTCCGCTTCATCACCGGCAACTTCGCCAGCCGGCAAATCCACCCGGTTGAACTTGAACAGCCAGTTCCAGTTTTCCGGGCGAGCTGCGTAACTCATGGCCCACAACACCATGACCAGCATCAGGCACAGCACCAGCAGCCGCAGCCCGGTGGAACCACCGAACACCGAACGGGGGGTGGGCGAGAAGTGTCTCCCGGAGGCGGGCCACTGTTCGTCGCGGTCCGCATCGGCATCGTCGCGAGTGGGCATCTGGAATTTGATCTTGCGATTCATGGGCCGGAAAACGCGGAGAAACGGGTTGCCGTGGGATGTGTCGCGAAGCGCTCAACTTACTTCTGGATTATAGCCGTTGCCGAAAAAATGAGCACTGGAATTGCCAGGCGTACCACGACCGGCCGCGCGGCAGCTTGATTTCCGGATAGGCACGGGCTAGGCTTTTTACTGTAGTGAATTCGACACCCCTTGAAAAAAAGTGC
>CAMYKF010000743.1 GCA_947258905.1 uncultured Pirellulaceae bacterium
GATCGCGCGGTTGTCATGGCCCAATAATCCGACGAAGAACTTACATCGCGTGCGGGCACCGGCTTCCCCCTGCCAGTTGGCCGAAAACGCCAGGATACGCCGGATCACGGACTGATATTCGGGTTCCGCAATGCCCAGAGACCGCCATGGGTCTGAGGCAGTCGTGCGAACCAGTACAACGACATCGTCGGGGCATGCTATCAGGTGCCGTCGTGTCGCACTGGGGATGAACAAATCGAAATCCACCTCTGGCACGCTGCCTTTTAACAGGCTCGCTGTTGTGTAAGAAAACGGTTGAAGCGGATCCTCGCGAACCAGCACAACGCACTGACTTTCAATCAGGTAATCCGCTGTTGTCTTTTCTGGCAGCCCAATGCAAACGGGGCACGAATAGATCACAGCCGGCGCCAAACAGGCGGGCATTAGTCCGAACACAAGCAAAATAAAGATGCGACGAAGTATGATGCTGGCTCTCATGGTTGCATAAGCAGACCGACATCTTAGCGGATTTCATCAGGGCAATTCAAATTTGAAGGATCGTGCACGTCTTCTTGACTAGCCGAAGGCAAATTCGTGCCTTTTGCCATTGGCCCTGTTACAGCCAATATTCGCGGCCCACGGTTTGGAAACGGTTCGTTGCACCCCAATCGATACAACCAGTGCAAAAACGTGTCCACGAGTTGTTTTTTTGCATCACGCCATACCCAGCCGTACTGTTGCACCATGGTCCCGCTGCCCAAAAACCTAGACTTGCGGAACGCCCTCCGGCGCAACGCCCTCCTCATCGCTTGTCGAGCCACTGGCATCGAGACCCATGTACTGCTTTTCCGATTTGCCGCTAGAAGAAATCATCGCCATCGTCGAGCGCAACCTGCACGAGCCCGATCCCCGACTGGCGCTAATCGAACACCACGCTCTCAACGACAATTTTGAAGCCGCGCTCCAGCAGGCTTGCACGGCCGCCAAACTCTGGCCGGAACACCCGGAAATTCTCATTTGGCAAGCCGTCTGTACGATGCAGTGCGACAACTTGCTGGAGGGCTCGCAAGCCATGCAGCACGTCATTCACAAGTACCCCTGCCTCGAATTGATCGCGCGTCTGCAATCGGAAATGCTGCCCTTGTTCCCGGGCCTGGTAACCGATCCGGCACAAATCGATTGGCAGGATGCCCGCGAGGAATTTGACGATGAAGAATCACGGATGGTAATCGAGCAGGCGTGCGACCGCACGGAGTTGATCCAGCTTTATCAGGCCAGTCCCGAAGAGATTATTCCAGCCTGTGAAACCTATCTGGACAAATGGCCCGAAGACGTCAGCGGCATGCTGGTGATCGCCAGAATTTACTTGCGATCGGGCCTGGCCGGTCGCGGCGAGGTGTTGTACCGCAGGGCCTTGTGCATTAATCCTGAAGCCACCATTGCGAAATTCGAATTGGGAATGGTGTTGGAAGATCCCGCGGAGGCGATCGAATATTTGGCATCCGGCCTGGAAACCTGCGACTTTGATCACCGGGCGCGCTGCAAACTGGCTGAAAGAATTATGGAAACCGGCGAATACGAATCGGCGCGAAATCACTTGCGACGAGTGCCGGCGGACAGCATGTTCTACGTCACGGCACTGTCGCTGATGTGTAATTCGTGGATGTTGGAGGATGACCTGCCAGCCGCCATTGGCTGTCTCGAAAGGGCCGTGGCCCGGGCACCGGACCAGATCGAATTGCAGAGTCGTCTGCACCAGTTGCAACAGGAATTGCAATCTCGACAAGGCAATTGAGTCAGCAACGCGTTGCGGACGTCAATCGATATCGCTCTGTTTCGCTGACTCGAATAACTTACGGGCCATTGCCAGTGCCACACGCCGGTTTTCACCAGGTTCCATTTGATTGGCGGCGATTAACTGTTCCGTGTCGATTCCAATGAGTTGATGGCGACAGCAGATGGTCAACAGGTCATTGTCGGTGCCTGAGTTCCAGAAACCGGCGACACCGTAATCGGTGAGGTCGATCTCCTGCATGTCCCTGCGTTGCACCGCATTGCGGCGGGCGGCTACCTGCATCATCATCCGACTTTCGCTCAATCCGGTCATCGGGATCTCGACACGCAATTGGCGGCTCTGGCCTTCGTCGTCGAGCCACTGGTAGACCTGGCCATTCCCGGCTGCATTGGTGCTGGAAGAAGTCTGACCACCCTGACCATGAATGGCCTGCACTTCGGCGGCGCTCACCAATTCGCCGATTGTGTCAGATGTGATTGCGGGCCATGCCTGAACGTTGATGGTTCCAAAGTGTTCGCGCAACGTGGCGACGCGATCCTCTTCGGATGGCACAGCGGATTGGCCCGTTTCCGCTGGCGCCGTGGACGCTTTCTCCCGGCAACCGACGCCTGACAATAACGGCAACAGAAGAAGGCACAGCAGCAGGCTTCGCTCCGGCATCAGTTGCTCACTTGTGGAATCCCTTTGAACCAGGGATTTCAGCGAACCGGTCTCGCTGAACAAGCGATCGATTCCTGTCCCGGTTCGGGGGCCCGGCATCGGCCAGGTTGCTGAGGTCTTCGTTCAGCAATCCAAGTATCGTGGCAACGCGTCGTCGTGCGGCATCCGCGTTACCTCGCGACGCCAGGCTTCCGTGAAGTTGTTGCAATCTGGACTGTTCGATCGTGAGCAGGCTGCGGAGTGTCCGCCGCTGATGGGGCAACAGCACCGGCTGGCGATCAGCGGCAAGAATCAACTCGCCGAGCACCGTGTCGATTGCGTCTTCCAGTTGGTCGACTTGATGAAGTGCGGCAAAACGCAGAGCGCGGGATTCATCCAGCAACGCCCGTGTCTCCTGCCACTGCAACGTGGCAAAGGCCAGACTGGCCAGCAACGCAGCCAAACCGAATCCCAGCGACGCGGCGGCCAGCGGATTGCGTCGGCACCACTTGCAAAATCGATCCAGCATCCCGGAGCGACGCGCCATAACCGGCAGGTCGTTTTGCCAGTGATTCAATTCCCGCGACAGGTCATGAGCAAAGGCGTAACGCTCACCCGGCTCCTTGCGCAGACACTTCAGACAGATCGCTTCCAGTGTTCGGGGGATGGTGCGATCAATCAACCGGGGCCTGCGCGGAGGTTGTGATTCCACGGCCCGGATCGTTTCCAGGTGCGATCCGCCATCAAAGGGACGCTGGCCTGTCAGCAGTTCATAAAGAATCACGCCCAGCGAATAAATATCGCTGGCCGGCCCCACGCGATTTTCCGACCGCGCCTGTTCGGGCGACATATAAGCCGGTGTGCCAATGATGGCACCATCTTGGGTGATCGAGTCTTCATCGCCAGCGGTTCGTTTGCACAATCCGAAATCGGTGATGCGCAAGTTACCGATCAGGTCCTCATCCGTGTCATCGGGGTTGCGGGCCAGCAATACGTTGGCCGGCTTGAGATCGCGATGCACGACGCCGCGCCGGTGCGCGTGCTGGACCGCATCGGCCAGACGGGCCACGATGCTGGCGGCCAGCATGTGGTCGATGTTGCCATTCTGATTGTGAAACCACTGAGCCAGCGTCTGACCAGGGCAAAACTCATAAGCGATGTAGTTAATCGGTCCCGCTACGCCTGCTTCGTAGACCGGCACAATGGCCGGATGGCTGAGCATGGCGGCCGCTCGCGCTTCGCGCTGGAACCGCTGTTGGGCTTCGCTGGATACCAGCGAGGCAAAGCGGGGCACCTTCAACGCCACTCGCCGGTCAGTGTGCGGATCGAGTGCCAGAAAAACGGATGCAAATCCCCCGTGACCAATCTTCTCCGCGATTTCGAAGCGCCCCATTTTTTTGGCAACGCCCTCGCCGACGGGCAGGCGAGCGTCGGCGTCAGTGGAAGTGCGAACGGTCGAGTTGGCACACTCGCCGAGGGAGCTGTTCAGGTGCCCGCGACGTCTGGCATTTCCCAACAGCTGCAAATACTTCTCGGCGCGCTGCAATTGCTTATGTTCGAGCGGTCCCAGCCGCGAATTGCTGCCCTTAACCTGAACCGCCCTGCTGTCCCCATGATCGCCTGCAGCCCCCAACTGCTGTTCCAGTTGCATGACCCTCTGGAACAGGTTCGGGTTGCCGCCGTGATCAATCGAGGGACGGGTCATTGGTCTCCATTTTTTCCTGCAAACGCATAAACGCCCGGTACCACAACTTGGTCACCGAATCGATCGTGCGGTTCATCCGCTCAGCCACTTGCCGGAATGGCAAGCCTTCGATGCTGCGCAGATGCAGGACTTGCTGATAGTCCTCGGGCAATTCGTCGATGGTGGCCAGCAACTCATCAAGCTGTTCCTGTTGAATGGCGTTGGCATGGGGAGTAAGGAACTGATCACGTGGCTGCACGCCGGGATTGTCATCGATTTTTCGTTCCTTGCGCACGTCACGTTTCCCGCGATACAAGTCGCGGTAGTTTTGCCGGACCTGGTTTTGCAAGATGGTTTTCAGCCACGCCTTGAACTGGCCCAGGGTGGACCCTTTGAAGTCGTCGAATTTTTCCACGGCCAGCAAGCACGTTTGCTGAACAATGTCCGAGGGGCCGATCTTGCGATTGGACGGTTCCGAAAAGTGTGAATCCGCCATCAGCGCAATGTAGGATTGCAGCTGGTCAAACAGCTCCGAGCGGGCGCGTGGGCTGCCATCTTGCGCCGAGCGCATTAAGGAATTGATCGATTCCAGATCAACGAGTTCCGCCTGGTGCTGGTCGTTGGTCGCATCCACAATGTTGTCCAGAAGATTGAACGCCGGGCCGGTTCAACCTCCACATTGTAATGTCGCCGACCGCGGATTTCCTTACACGCGATATCGCCAAAACCCCTAAAAAAATGGAATTCGCAAAATTTTTTTCAACGTAGACCGCCGTGCTGGTCCCCAGTGCTGCCAACGTGCACCCGGTCTGATACATTCGAGACAAGTTCAATGAATACCGCGATCCCACTCGGAGATTCCCGGAATGATCCATCGAAAAGTTCTCATACTGGCCGTCGGGGCCGCGTGGATGGGCGTCACGTTCGAATCGGTCAACGCCCAGCAACGCAACAGCGAAAACACCTTCAAGCTTCACGAGAACGGCAAATCGCCGGCAGCCACCTTCGATGATGTGGCGTGGGTCTCGGGTCACTGGCAGGGTTCCGCGATGGGTGGCCAATTCGAGGAAACGTGGAATCCGCCGATGGGAGGATCCATGACGGGCATGTTCAAATTCGTCGAAGGTGACAAGGTCGGCTTTTACGAATTGCTGACCATTGTTCCACAAGACGACTCAATTCTTTTACGTCTGAAGCACTTTGATGCGGGATTGAAAGGATGGGAAGAAAAGGACGAAACCGTTGACTTTCCGCTAGTCCGCATCACGGAAAACGAAGTGAACTTCGAGGGTCTGACCTTTCGCCGGATCGACGAGGACACCATGTACATTTACGTCGTGGTGGGAAAGGGAGATGGGGAAAATCAGGAAGTGGAGTTTGCCTGCAACAAAGTCGGGGCAGATCAGGAAATGTCCCGTGCTTACGCCGATGCCATTCTTGATGTGTACGCGATGGACGCGTTGCTGGCGCAACAGCGAAATCAACTCCCGCACGATTCGACACTGGCCATCGCCGTGCGGTCCTATGTGCGGGGCCTGAATACGATCGACTTCAGTGATTGCCCGGGTGAATTTGCAAGGGCTTATCGCGAACACCTTGACGCGTGGGCGGCTTCCGAAGAATTTTTTGAGCAATTCGACGAGCTGCATGGTGAAATGCACGAGTTGTTCGACCAGATTCGCGAGATGGATGAATCCAAACGAGCCGAACTGGAGAAACACTACCAGGCCATTTTTGACTCATGGGCCAAAGTGCAGTCCGCAGCCGCGATTCACGGTATTGATGAGGGGTCCGAGGAACCTGAGCCTGACCAAAACCGTTAGTGGCAGCAGTTCCGTCAATACTCTTCGTCTTCGTTGTCCTCTTCATCGTCTTCGTTGTCGTCGTCGTAATCGTAATCGTAATCGGGCAGCCCGGGGCTCTTGGTCGACACCGTGACGGCCACGTGGCATTACGGCTGTTCCCTCGACCTCCATCCAACGCTCCTCGACGACGACGACGATTACGACAACGACGAGGATTTTCGAGTGGGTGGTTAATCTCCACAAAAAAACGCCCCGCGATTATCCCGCGGGGCGTTGTTATTGGTTTTGTGCGGAAGTGGTTATCGCTCATTACTGTGCGAACGCCAGATCGTTGACTTCGTCAGCCAAGCGCTTGCGGGCCACGTGCAGCCGACGCTTGATCGTGCCAATTGGCGCGTCAAACTCGTCTGCCATTTCTGCCAGTGACTGACCACGAACGTAGAAAGCTTCCAGCGTGTCGCGGTCCATCTCGCGCAGGCGAGCCAAACCGTCGCGAACCTGCTCACGCCGTTCCTTGTCCATCAGGTCCTGTTCAGGCGTACCTTCACCCAGAACCGTGGCTTCCAGAACTTCAGGCTCGGTTGAAAAGGCGACCTTGCGTCGGACCATGCGATTAATCGACATGCGAACCGTGATCTGTCGCAACCAGCCACCGAATGCCTCAGGCGTACGCAGCTGGTCGATCTTTTGCATGGCCTGCATGAAAACGTCCTGCACCAGTTCCTGGGCTTCCGTTGGGTCACCCGTGCGTCGCAGGGCGATCGCGTAGATCGACTTTTCGTATTGTACAAACAACTCACCGAACGCAGCGCGATCGCCGGCCTGAGCCGCGATCACCAGCTGAGCCGTTCGCTGGATTGCCTGGATCTTTTCGCTTACGAGTGCGTTCATGGTTCTCTTCCTGAAAAAAATGGCTACACCAATCGGTGCAGATGAAAACAAGCCACGAATGAACGGCGCGTGAAATACGCCTGCCCCTTCGGCAGCGGCCTGCAAATGATCGGCTTGAAAATTCAGGACAGTCTTGCTGCCCGCGGGATTACCTGCCCGCTATCAAGCCGAAACTTCTGGCCTCGTCCGTACCCAAACAGGGCACATTACCGACGGCGTCGATATTCACCGGCTGGTGAACTGTCATATGCCCCGCGATCCCTTGCAGGTTCGCTCGAGCAATCCGACCTGTCGGCATCGCGCACGGATATTCCGTGAGTAGCCAGAAAAGTTTTGAGAGGCGCTCGGCAAACAGGGATAAACGCAGACCCAATACGCGGAACACCTGCGCACCGGTGATGCGATCGGTCGATTGGCCGACGATTCGCTCGGTGGTGTTGAATTCCAAACGCATTTCACTGCCTCCCTGTGCTGGAGCGCACAGTGTCAGAGAACCTAAATTGACTGCGGCGATTCCATCCCTTGAAATCACCCGCTGTTGCTTCTGAACTCTATTCCAGTAAACGTCCAGGAGCAAGTTTGATCGCAAAACCCGACCCTCGCGGGGATGGACAGACGGCGATCATGGGGTTGGATACAAGCCGCAGAGAAAGGTTCGCCTGTTTTCGGGAAATATTTCAATGATTTCCAGAGAATTTGTTTGCGGGGAAATTGGCCCCGATCCGTGGGTGACACTGGTTGATCCGGTGCCCGGGCGATGGACAATGCCTGATTACGCGATTTTCGAGGGATCCCATGTACCGATACACCGTACGCTGTGAATTCCATGGTAATGACTCCGAACTGGTCCAGCGTTGGCTGGACTGGTTACGCGATCCGCACATCGCGGACGTCATGCGGGGCGGGGCCCGCGGAGCCGAGATTGTGAAGATGACGGCCGATTGCCCCACCTTTGAAATCCGTTACCAGTTTGCCAGCCGTGAGGATTTTGATCGATACCAGGCCGAGTTCGCATCCGCCTTGCGCGAAGAGGGACTGGAGAAGTTTCCATTGGAAGAGGGGCTGGTGTACTCGCGTAGCGATGGAGAAGTCGTGTTTTCAAAGTTCTGATGCCCGGCATTGAAAATCGCGGTGTCCGATTCGGCGGGAGCCTCGACCTCCCGGCACGTGGTGCACCGAGAGCCGGTTGGCTGATTGCTAGCGGCTTGCCGTGCTTGTTGGGCAATCTGTGACGGTGATATTCGTCGGTCCGGAAGTAGCGATGTTCAGGTGTCGATACCTGACGATGCAGAGGTCCATTATTTCTTCAGGTGCTCGAATGAATCGACTGAC
>CAMYKF010000744.1 GCA_947258905.1 uncultured Pirellulaceae bacterium
TTACGAGACCGTCTACTGGCAAACGGATGGGGGCAGCTCGGGCGAACTGTTAGTAAACCAAGGCGGCATGTTCCAGGCATGCAGCCAGGGAATAAGCGATACACCCACGCCGGATTTGGCGATCACCGACATTACGCCCGCGCCGGGCAGCGCCATCACCCGCGGGGATACCCTGCGGATCAGACTCAACGAGCTGTTCAACACCGATCAGGCGGCGTTGCGCACCGCGATCAGCTTGGTGGACGCCAGCGGTGCTGCGCTCGCAGCAGAAACCTATACACTCACGGGGATCAATACGCTGGCGGGCGCTTATGTGGAGATTGGTTTTACCGATGCCCTGAGCTACCTGGGTCCGTTAACAGTGCAAGTGAGCAATACCCTAACGGCTTTGAACGGCCATAGCTTGGTCCAGGATCTCGAGGCGTCCTATACCTTGATTTCCGGCACCCGCCCGCACATCGACGAGGTCGTGCGAGTTGTGGAAGCGGTAGCGGGCGCTCACTACTTCCATGGGGATGGCGCCGAAGAGGCGCTCATTAGGGGTGCCGGCTTTGGCAACGATCCCGGCGTGATCACCATCAGTATCGGCGAACAGGCCTTGTCGAGCACGGACATCGTGTCGGTCATTGACGCAGAGCTCCGATTTACGCTGCCCGATTTGCACCTAGGTGTGGGCAGCGCCAGCCTCGCTGTGACGGTAAGCCGAGCAGGGGTTGCCGTGACCCAGCACGGCGCCATCGTCATTCAACCGCGGGTCGAGTTGCAAGATGTCTTGCCCAATTCCGGTCCGCCGCAGGGTGGCAACACCTTGGATCTATACGGCCGTGGTTTCAGCCACGCCGTCACCGTCACCGTCGGCGAGACGGTCGCCGGTGATCTGCGGCTGTTGAGCAGCACCCACCTCCAAGTAAGGGCGCCCTCGGGAGCCTTCGGCCTGGCCGATGTGGGCGTGAGCAGCGACGTGTTCCCCGGCGAGCGCAGCGTGTTGGCAAACGCTTATTTCTATGCCGGGCGCGAAACCGGCGCGGTCAATCTGGAGGCGGCTAGCAGTCCGGTATCGGCAATCGCCGTGAACGGGCAAGTTCTCTACGCCGTCACCGGTGGCGGATACGAGGCCATTGATCGCGAAGGCCGCGTTTTGGGCCAGTTAACGACAGCGAACGCGCAGCTCGTTGTTTCGGACATCTCCGATCCGGTCCACCCCGTGCTGATCCGCAAGGAATCGGCCGGTGTTTGCTTGGGAGAAAAATGTCCCAGTTCCTGCACTTCGTGAACCTGGTTGGAGCGCAGGAACCTGATCTTCTGCCCTTTAAGCACCGTGCCGTTCATCATCCGGCAATACGTGATTGCGCCGCGATACTCGTCGTAGTGCGAATCGAACACCATGGCTTGCAAGCGATCATCGGCGCTGCCGGCCGGTGCCGGGATCTTTTTCAAAATGGCGTCCAGCAATTCATCGATGCCCACGCCGGTTTTGGCGCTGCAACGAATACACGAATCGGCGTCGATTCCCAGTACGTGTTCCATCTCGCGTGCCACTTCATCGGCACGTTGATGCTTGAGATCAATTTTGTTGATGACCGGAATGATCTCCAGTTCGTGTTCCAGTGCGGCGTAGGCATTGGCGACCGTCTGGGCCTCGACACCCTGAAAGGCGTCGACCAGCAACAGGGCTCCCTCACAACAGGCCAGGGAACGGGACACTTCGTAATGAAAATCGACGTGACCGGGCGTATCGATGAGATTGAGTTCGTAGATCTGGCCATGCTGCTGCGTTTGCATGGTCACGGCGCGGGCCTTGATGGTGATGCCGCGTTGCCTTTCCAGGGCCATGTCGTCCAGCAGCTGCTCCTGCATTTCACGCTTGGAAACCGTGCCGGTGTATTCCAGCAAGCGGTCGGCCAAGGTGCTTTTGCCGTGGTCGATGTGGGCAATGATGCAGAAGTTGCGAATATTCTCGAGGGCAATATTCGGCGACTGCCCGGAAACTGGTTCGCTGCGGATAGTATTCATGTACTTTGATCATAGATGCGCCGGGCCAGCCCCGCAGCGCCAATCCAGCCAGCCGCCCCGCCCAGTGAGGCGAATTCGATCTGCAGATTGGCCGCAATTCGGGGAAATACCCGCTCGCCGGCCAGTTCCCCAATGCGATCGCGAAACCGCCGGCCGACGGTCGACTCGTCGCCGCCAAAGTTCATGGCTCCGCCCAGCAAAAAGATCTGAGGATCGACGGCGTGCGCGATGTCTGCAACGCCCCTTGCCAGGTACTCGGCCGTGTCATCGACGATTTGCAAAGCGAGTTCATCGTCGCTTTCGGCCGCCATAAACACGTCCCGCGCCGTCAGCCGCTCGTGGGCATTGAGTGTTTCCGCCAAGGGACCAGTGGTCTGGCCCGAGACCAACTCGGTGGCCCTGACTGCCACGGACGAGGCGCTGGCGTAGGCTTCCAGGTGACCGTGTACTCCGCAAGAGCACCGTCGTGCGTTGGCACCAAAGTCAACAGTCAGATGGCCGCATTCGGCACCATGATCGTGTGCGCCGGTTATTAGCTGATCGCGATGGATGATGCCGCTGCCCACTCCGGTGCCGAGGGTCAGCAGGACCAAACTGTGAAAGTCGCGTCCTCGCCCCGCCCAGTATTCGCCAAAGGCGGCTGCATTGGCGTCATTGGCAAACACAACCGGCAAGCCTGATTGGCCGGCCAACTCCTTTTGAATCGGGAACTCACGCCACGCGGGCAGGTTGACCGGCGTCAGGATCATGCCGGCTTGCACATCCAGCGGCCCCGGCGTCCCGAGTCCCGCGGCGCGCAGTTGCTGGCCGTCACCAGGCAGTGCCTCGCGGATGGACTGGCAAATACGCTCAATGGCGTCGACCGGTCCCTGCTCCTGCAACGTGGGAATTTCAGTGGAAGCGATCGGCTGGCCAATCGCATTGGCCACTCCAATCTTGATGGATGTGCCACCGACATCCACGCCAACAAACCAGTCCTGATCAGGGTCGTAATCGGCGGGCGGCATGAATGGTCAAAGGAAAAAAATGTGTGGTGACAGCGAATGCGATTTGCGAGAGTTCGATTATAGATCGATGCTCGCCTGGGACAACGACGAGTGAGCTCGTTGGAGATCGCTTCATACAGATATCGATTGCTGCGAGTCCGGTTCTTAATTTGATGGGCTGGTATATAATGAACGGATACGGTGGCGAATCCCGAGTCGCAATGCCGGTGACGGCAAGCTCGCGGTTTTCTTCGGGATGCTTTTGATTGCTGCAATTCCATGTCATTTGCGCAGATTCCTTACGAACATCACGATTTGATTCATGCGTGTCAGGAACGACTGGGATACGAGTTTCAGGATGCGTCGTTGTTGTATGAAGCGTTGACTCATGCCTCCGGCGCCAATGACCGGTTGCAGTCGAACGAGCGGCTGGAATTTCTGGGCGACGCGATTCTGGGGTTTGCGGTTTGTGAACTGCTGTTTTATCGCTACCCGGATTTGCTGGAAGGCGACTTGACGCAGATCAAATCGGCGGCGGTTAGCCGTTCTACCTGTGGCAAGATCGGCATGAAAATCGGGCTCACGGATTTCCTGTTGACCGGCAAGGGCATTGATATGCGGGGCGGTTTGCCGCATTCACTGGTAGCCAATGCGGTTGAGTCGGTGATTGCCGCCATTTTCCTGGATGGCGGGATGGCTCCGGCCAGAAAGTTCATCGTCGACCACATTGTGGACGAGATCGAGGAGATCGTGGACGGCAAGGCCGAATTGAATTTCAAATCCACCTTGCAGCAATTCTCGCAGCGGCGGTTTGGCATTCCGCCGTCCTATCATTTGCTGGACGAGTCCGGACCGGATCACCGCAAGATGTTTCAGATTTGCGCTCAGGTCGGCAAGCAGAGGTTTTCGCCGGCGTGGGGTGCCAACAAGAAACAGGCCGAACAGCGTGCGGCCGGCAATGCCCTGGCGGAACTGGACGGCGATGAACCGCCGTTTGGTGAGGAGTAATTCCTTAATTACGAGCACGCAGCGCACGAAGTGGTTTGGCAACGTTGAACGTGAACCATTCGCTCCGATTGTCCCTTGGACCTATTACTCAAACTGCGCACTTTTTGTGTAGCTGAGCGAGGCCCTTCGCTCAGCAGATGTCGGATTCGCGTGACTTGATTGCTGAAACGCCGATAGTCGCAACCATCCTGCGGGACGTGCTGCCTGGCGAACGAAGGGCCTCGTTCGCCTACATTTCTCGTGCGATCTGCAAATCTGCCCAGTTTGAGTATTTAGTCGATACTCCAGTCAACCGTTTCGCAATTGAGGGCGTTGTCGCAGAGCTGGCGGAACTCGGGAGTAATCTCGTCGGCGTCGCGATACAGTTCGGTCAGGAAATGACGCTCGCTCTCGCGAACTTCGCCGTCCGAGTACAGCATCTTCAGCAAGATGAACTGTTCGTCCATCTGGATCTTGCCGTCTTCCAGAATGATCTCACGCAGGCAGGGAAAAAACAGTTCGTCAAACTCGCTGCACACTTCACGTGCGTCCTGCAGCAACTCGACGAGCAACCGGGCGTCTGCGAAATCCAGCTTGCCATCCGTTGCCATTTGATCCTTGATCATTTCAACTTCGTTGATGGTGATTTTGTGGTCTCGCAGCAATTGTTCGCGGATTTTGTACAGATTAGCCATGGTCAGGTCCTCGCAATGATCGGAGTGTCCGGGTTTTCAACTTGTAGAGCTGAAAAAGGCTAGGTTGCCGGCACCATGACTGGCGTTAAATAAATTGGGCAAACGCCGCCGCGAGGGATTGCAAACACGGTTATGCGGGTTGTGCGGGCATCACATCAAGTCGGTTTGATGGCCCGGGTGGCTGCAAAAACCGCAATGTGTTCGGACAGCGGATCGTCGGCTCCCCAACGGTCCTCGAAGAAATCGGTGATGACGAATCCGGCCTCCACCTGGCCGCCGATCAGATCTTGCAGCGAATGCCCGAATTCGATCGGCACCGGCGGGCTGTCGTCGTCGGGTTGGGTATCGCTGATTGATGCGGAGCAGTACGGGATGGCGTGGCTGACAACAAATTCGTCACGCAACATTGCCTCGGCGTCGAACAGGTAATTAACTGGCTGAATGACGCCGGTCATGAAAACGCCGCCGGGTCGCAAGACGCGATACGCTTCGCGCCACACCCGGACGGCGTCGGGACAGAAGTTGACGGAACAGGGATTGATGATCAAGTCAAATTCGCCGATGTCTCCCAGCTGCTGCATGTCGCACTGCACCGTCTGCAAAACCAGGTCCTCGCGGGCCGCCACTTCCTGGTCGATGGCCAGCTGGGGTACGCTGAAATCGGCAACCGTGACATTCGCGCCGGCAGCCGCCAGCAACGGGCCCTGGTGTCCACCGCCGCCGGCCAGACACAACACCGCCCGGCCGCTCAGATCACCCAGCCAGTCGTTTGGCACATTTCGTGTCGCGGTGAGACGGATTTGTGGTTGCCCGGAACGCGCAGCAGCAATTTCTTCGGCCGAGACAGGCACAAACCATTTGCGATGCGACGTGGCAATCGCATCCCAGGCCTCGCGATTGAAATCCGTGTGATCCAAAACAATCCTCCGGCAATAACCGGCTGCTACGGTCGAATCTATCGAGACTGACGTTGTTCGAGTGGTTGACTTATAATCGGGTGTAACAACGGCCGAGTCAGCGTTGGCGGACACATCGAGCAAAACATGGATCAAAATCCAAACTTTGCCACAACCCAGTGGAGCATCGTGCGCGCGGCCGGTAACGTCGACTCGCAGGTTGCCCGCTCGGCGCTGGAAGACCTTTGCCAGCTGTATTGGTATCCACTTTACTCGTTTGTACGGCGCAAGGGCTACGAGTCCAACGAGGCAGAAGACCTGACTCAGGCGTTTTTTGCCGATTTGCTGGCCCGCGAGGACTTGCGCAAGGTCCGGCCCGAACTGGGGCGATTCCGCTCCTTCCTGCTGGCTGCCCTGAAGAATTTTTTGCTAAATCAGTGGGACCGGTCGCAGGCACAAAAACGGGGCGGCGGCCGGCTGCACTTATCGCTGGATTTTTCGCAGGCCGACAGCCAATACCGCACGGTGGCGGTAGCCGAAGAGACTCCCGAGTCGCTTTACGAACGGCAGTGGGCGCTGACCCTGCTGCAACGCGTCAACACATTGCTGAAAAAGGAGTACGAAAACCGTGGCAAAGGACATGTTTACGACCGGCTGGCCGAATTCCTGTCCGGCAAGAGCAGCGAGTCCACGCAAGCGGCCGCGGCGGCGGAACTGGGCATGAGTGAAGTGGCGGTGAAGGTGGCCCTGCACCGCATGCGAGCCCGGTTTGGCGAACTGTTGCGGGCGGAAATCCGGGCGACCGTCGATTCGCCGGAGGAAATCGACGACGAAATCAGCCATCTTTTTGCCGTGTTGCGGGCCTGATTCGGACTTTTCCCGAATTATTCGTAACCTTTCGCCGGCGACGCTTCTGACAGGGGCAAGCCAACTCAAAGGAAAACCACGATGAAATCCGCAACCGCTCGCGCTACCCAACGCTGCCCGCAATGCAAGGGACTTCTCTCCGACAGTTCTCCGGCGGGTCCCTGCCCTGCCTGTCTTATGCAACTCGGGCTGCAATCGTGGCGGACTCAGCAATCGATCACGGAACAGATGGACCCCACGATCGCGGCAGAAGTTGCGAAGGGCGACGTTTCGCCGAAAGAACTCGAAAGGTTGTTTCCCCAGTACGAAATCCTGCACATGGTCGGGGCAGGCGGGATGGGTACGGTCTACTGTGCCCGTCAAAAGTCATTGAACCGACTGGTGGCACTGAAAGTCATCAAGCCGGAACAAGGCAAGCGGGCCGAGTTCGCCGACCGATTCGTGCGTGAAGCGCGGGCGATGGCCCAACTCAATCATCCGAATATTGTGACCGTTCACGACTTTGGTCAAATCGACAATCTGTACTACTTCGTCATGGAGTACGTGGACGGCATTAACTTGCGTCAGATGATTCGCGGCAACAAGCTGACTGCCAAACACGCACTGGAAATCGTGCCTGCCGTTTGCGATGCGTTGCAGTACGCTCACGACAAGGGCATCGTGCATCGCGACATCAAGCCGGAAAACATTCTGGTGGATACCGAAGGCGCCATAAAAATCGCCGACTTTGGTCTGGCCAAGCTGCTGGAACGCGACAATCCGCAAACGCAGCTGACCCAGGCCAACCATGTCATGGGAACCATGCACTACATGGCTCCCGAGCAAATTGAACGACCGCTGGATGTCGATCATCGGGCCGACATCTATTCGCTGGGCGTGGTGATCTACGAATTGCTGACCGGCGAGTTGCCGCTGGGCCGATTTGCACCGCCGTCGGAAAAAGTCGCCATCGATGTGCGTATGGACGAAATCGTGTTGCATACGCTGGCCAAGGAGCCGGCTTTGCGCTATCAGCGAGTCAGTGAACTCAAAACCGACATGCAATCGGTTTCGGTAGGCGCGCCGGCCGAATCGCCACTGCCTGCCGCAGCCGCTGCCGCAGCCGCAGCCGTGGCCGACCGGTCGATGGTAACCGGCAAGCCGCATGCCGGCTGGGAACCCAATCCGAAATTGCGTGGGCCTGTTCCGCCGTGGGGGCCGGTGGCTGCGATCTTGCACCCGAAGACCTGGTCCAACGTGCTGTATCTGTTATTGTCATTTCCACTTGGCATCTTCTATTTCGTGATTCTGGTGACAGGCTTTGCGACCGGAATTGGTACGTTGATTGTGTGGGTCGGCATCTTTGTCCTGTTGGGAACCTTTTTGCTCGTTCGCGGTTGTATGGCTCTTGAACGGGGCCTGACTCGCACCATGTTGCGTACCGATGTGCCCATGTCACGCGGGCCAAGGCTGAACCCGAACGCTTCGGTCATCGATCGCGCCAAGGACCTCGCGGGCAGCCGCGACACATGGATGGGCGTGCTGTATCTGTTCTCGAAGTTTCCCCTCGGCATCGTTTCGTTTGTGATGTTGACCGTGGCCCTCTCGATTCCGCTGGGACTGATGGCGTCTCCGATTCTGTGGGGTGTGTTTGGCTTGCCCCAGAGCTTCCT
>CAMYKF010000745.1 GCA_947258905.1 uncultured Pirellulaceae bacterium
GGTGCGATGCCCGAATTTGGCAGGAGTCATTGAGGCCTTGTTCGTCATAGCCCTATTGTGGACAGGCGATGACGGCTTTCGCAAGTAATGTCGCAGGTGAGTACCCGCTGGATGGAATCGTAGCGGTAGGGCGCGAGCCGGCGCAAGCCCTCCGGTCCTGAATCACCCGAAATGAACGGGATGGCTTGCGCCCTGCCGGAAATCAGGTCGGTTGCACGGTGCGGGCGCTGCGATTGCGGCGACGGATAATTAGAATGAGCATGCCTTTCCCGGGCACGTTAACCTGGATGGTGATGAAAACCGCGTTTCGCTGTGGCTGACGATTATGGTGCACACGCCGTCACGACGAGGATTCCTGGCTGCCGCGGCCGCGAGCGCCGGCGCGTGGCTGGTCTACGGAGACCCCTTCCCAAATCCGGCCCCTGACAAGCCGCGCCGAAAAGTCGAGCGACTGGGTATTGGAGCCATCGGGCTGCGTTACCAAGGCAGTGTAATTGCGCACAAGGCTGCCATGTTTGGCGATATCGTGGCCGTTTGCGACGTGGACAAGCATGTGCGTGATCCGGTCAAGGCCGCGTTCGGCAGCACGCCACGCGAATTCGAGGACTACCGCGACCTGCTCGCGCGCAACGATGTCGATATCGTGACCATCGGCACGCCCGATCACTGGCACACCAAAATGGTCATCGATGCCTGCCGGGCCGGTAAGCATGTGTACTGCGAAAAGCCGCTGACTCTGACGATCGACGAAGGCAAGTTGCTGTGCGATGTCGTCCGCGAAACGGGACGGGTCGTGCAGGTTGGATCGTGGCAGCGAAGTGATCAGCGCTTTCGTCAGGCCGTGGAGATGGTGCGTCAGGGACGTCTCGGGAGACTGCAAAAGGTCGATGTGGTGCTCGGCAAGAACGCGGTCGGCGGACCCTTTGAGGCGCGCAAGATTCCACCGAACTTGAACTGGGATTTGTGGCAGGGCCAAACGCCGGACGTGCCCTATCTGGCCGAACGGTCCCATTACACATTTCGCTGGTGGTACGAGTACTCGGGCGGACAAATGACAGACTGGGGCGCGCACCATCTGGATATCGCTCAATGGGCCATCGACAGTCTGCCTGTCGAGATCGACGGACAGGCAAGCTTTCCGGTAATTCAAAACGGGTACAACGTGGCCATCGATTTTGGGGCTACATTTCGGTACGCCAACGGCGTGGAAATGACGGTCAGCGACACGGGTCGCAACGGAATCATGTTTACCGGAGACCGCGGTCGCATCTTCGTCAATCGTGGCTCGCTGGAAGGCCGACCCGTCGAGGAACTGGCATCACAGCCGTTGCCACGCGAAAACTGGAACGCCTACAACTTTGACAACCTCGATCGGCCGCAACGTGCCGGAAAACTGGAAGCCATCATTAACCACATGGGCAACTTTTTTGACTGTGTGCAATCCACAGAGCGAAGACAACCGGTGTCCGACGTAGAGAGCCAGCACCGCAGCGTCAGCACTTGTCATCTGGGTAACATTGCCATGCGACTGGGTCGCAAACTGCAATGGGATCCGCAGGCCGAAGTCTTTGTGGGAGATGAAGAGGCCAATCGCTGGTTGAAGCGGGAACAAAGGTCGGGTTACGAAACGGTGTAGTGATTGTCATGGATACATGCCAACCTCTCCCGAGACCGGGAGAGGTCGATCTTCGCGCTCGCGAAGATCGGGTCCGGCCATGATCGCGAACTCACCCGATCTGAATCGTCGCCAGTTTAATTCGCTGGCCGCGGCGACCGCCGCCAGCCTGACGATAAGGCAACCGCGGGGCGCCCGGGCTGCAGAAACGGACTTCGAGCCGAATTACCTGCTCGCCTCCAGCATGTACGGCTATCTGTACGTGGGTGAGATCCTGCCCGAAGTCCGCAAGACCGGTGCCGCCGCGATCGACTTGTGGCCCAAGGTGCATGGCAACCAGCGTGAGCAACTGGATGACCTGGGCGAAGAGACATTTGCCCGGATGCTCGAAGAGCACGAGATAGCACTGGGCTGCATCACTCAGTACAAACTTGGTCCGTTTAGGCTGCAGGATGAAATGCGGCTGGCGCAACGCCTGGGATGCCAGACCATTGTGACCGGCGCCGTCGGGCCCGCCAATCTGGAAGGCGCGGAACTCAAATCGGCTGTCGGCACTTTCATCGACAGTATGCGGCCGCATCTGGCCGTGGCCGGGGAAACGGGCGTTACAATCGCCATCGAGAACCATGGCAACAGCCTGATTGCATCACCGGACTCGATGAAGTGGCTGGCTGAACTGGCGGAAGGCACGCAGTTGGGAATCGCCTTTGCTCCCTACCACTTGCCGCAGGATGAAGCGTTGTTGGAATCGCTGATCGGCGAACTGGGGAACTTCATTCGTATCTTTTATGCGTGGCAATATGGCAAGGGTTGTCACCAGCGACTGCCGAAAGAGGAAGAGCTGTTGCAGATGCCAGGTCGCGGCTCCCTGGACTTTGCGCCGTTACTGCGTGCTTTGGTGGAGATCGGCTATGACGGCTGGACCGAAATCTTCATGCATCCGTTTCCCCGGGGGATTCCCATTTTGGAAACGGCGGCCGAGGTAACGGCCGAGATCAACCGGGCTCGCGAATACCTGGAAAGTCTGAACGGGTGATGGAATATGGCACCTCTTCCCGGCGGGGACGAGTCGAAGATCCCGGCGTGCCGGGGGTCGCCGCGCCGCGGCGGGTAAGTGGGCTGAGCTATCCAGGCCGCATCGCGGTGGGCGTGCTGCCAAAGCCGCGAACGCGGCGGCAGCGTTTAGCTGCGGGCTTCAGCCGGCTTCAGCCCGCAGTTCGCATGGCATAAAACAACTTAGAGCCGCGAATGCGGCGACAGCGCTACCCGCGGGCATCGCAGATTGCCGTGCCGGAAACCCGCCTTTGATGTTGTTAAAATTCAACACGGAACCGAACATGGAAAAAGTCCTGATCGTAATTGGCGACGCCAGCGAAACGCTGGACACGATGTATCCGTATTACCGTTTGCAGGAAGCAGGGTTCGAGCCCGTCGTAACAGCACCGGAGAAACGGCCTTACCAGCTGGTGCTGCACGAAGTGCAACCGGGCTGGACGATCACGCGGGAATGGGAAGGATACAAACTCGAATGTGACGTGCCGTTTGCCGAAGTGCAGGAGGATCTGTACGCGGGCATCTTTTTCTCGGGCGGCCGGGCCCCGGAGTACATTCGCTATGACGAGCATCTGGTGCGCATCACCCGGCACTTTTTCAGCGAGAACAAGCCCGTGGCCTGCGTGTGTCACGGCGTGGAGATTCCGGCCTATGCTGATTGCGTACGTGGCCGCCGCATGGCTACGGTCGCCAAATGCCGTTTTGATCTGGAAGTCTGCGGGGGAATTTACGTGGACGAGCCTTGCGTGATTGATGGCAATCTGGTCAGTGGCCGCACGTACCATGACAACGGTCACTACATCGGGCCCTGGATCGAGTTGCTGGTCCGGGCGCGGACGGCTGGCGGTCGCTGACCGGGTGTTTGGATTTGGCGCGCGTTCTCGCACACAACGAAGAGTCGATTGCGGCAGCCTGCGACGGCCATCCGGTTTTCATGGGCAAAGCCGGGGGGCGGACCGCTGCCGGGCGGGTCCAAGCCTTGCCGGGGGCAGTCTGATTTGCTAGTGTTCCTAGTCCGCCAGACATCTTTTCTTCTGGCGATCTTGTGGCAGCGTAGCTCAGCTGGTTAGAGCAGCGGAATCATAATCCGCGTGTCGGGGGTTCGAGTCCCTCCGCTGCTATTCAGGCAAACAAGCCCGAATGCCCATAAGCCCGAATGCCCATAATTAGGCGGTATTTGGGCTTGTTGTTTGCAGTGCGGTGAATTTTTTGTGTTCGACCGGTGACGCCGAGCCTACAATAAAGCTAGTCGATTTGGTTAATGAGACCGGATCGTCTGCCCTTTTTTTTGCTTTTCCATTGATGCTCGGCAGGATGCGAGAGCACAAGACGATTGAAATTCGAGCACCATTGGCTGGTGCGCGGCATGGAACAATCGCTGGCCCCAACGATTGGTCGGGCAAGGACCCCGTTCGCTGGAACAACTTGTGGTCTTTTCTTGTGGAGTGTTGCCATGTCTCTTTGTCGATGTCTGGTTGCAGGACTGATGGTCGTGTTGCTGGTTGGCTGTAGTGAAACGTATTCGGGGAAATGGGACGCCCGTCTGCAATTGATGGACGGAAAGCCGGAGTCAGACGAGTTTCCGTTGGTGATGGCGGAAAAACGCTTCTCGCATCAGCAACAGTCCATAGAACTGAAGCGCAGTGGTCGCTACGTACAGCAAGTTGGTGCCAGCGTTCACGAAGGTGAGTGGTGGACCGAGGACGGGCGAATTGGACTTCGCTGCGATCGTCGGAATGGGCGTGATCTTGGCGCAACACGCAAATCCGCCGAAACCGACTGGTACTTTGCGATTCGAGAGGGCCAACTGGTCCGTGGACCCTGGAGCCATCCGGACACGAACATCGAAGTCGTCTACGTCAGGCGACGTTAGCGCTTGCCGGGCCGCGAACTGCTGGTTCAACGTGTTCCATAATGTTCGACCCGATTCCGTTTCCACGGGTGTTGCATGGTGAATGGCAGGCACCTGTCTTTTTTCATACATGGCTGCCTGGATTGACACATTGATGTTGTGTCGCGTTATCATGGAATGCAGGACAGAGACGATTGCGACTGATTTGCTGTGAACCCGTGGAAAAGGTCCGTCATGCCCGACGAGGGGTTTAGTTCAATTTCTTTTTCGGGGACTGTCTATGTCTGACCGTACGAAAGCATTTACGCTGGTTGAATTGCTGGTCGTGCTTGCCATCATCGGCATTCTCATCGCCATGTTGTTGCCTGCGGTTCAGCAGGTACGCGAAGCGGCGCGTCGTACCGACTGTGCCAACCGCTTGCGGCAGTGCGTTCTGGCCGCTCACCAATTCCACGACTCGAACCAGCGATTGCCACCAGCCGCCCTGTACAGCGACATGGTGATGACGTGCGTTGACGAACTTAGGCAAGAGCACCAGTGGACGTCGGCCCTGGCCTTGTGCATGCCCTATCTGGAAATGAACCAGTTGTACAACCTGCAGCCGGCAATCGTCTACGATATTCACAGTGATCTGACTGACTACGTCGACCAGAATGGCAACCAGATCTATCCGAGGGCTCTGTCGTGGGAGAACGCCAACACGGTTCTGAACACGCGTGTGCCGAATTTCGAGTGCCCGTCGGACAACATCAATGACATCGAATTCATCGACCCGGAGGCCGGGTTCGACGCATCCCTGGCGGGTTATGCCCCTGTCTGGGATGGCGTCACCAACGACGACATGGACTGGTCAGGCTTCAAGGAAAATCTGGACAGCGCTGACCTCCGCCTCTACCGGACCAACTTCATTTCCTGCATCGGTGCTCACGGCCACACCATCGGTCCCGAGCGAACTCGCTGGAAGGGCTGCATGGCTCCCCGGGCGAAATTTACCCTTGAGACCATCAGCGACGGCAGCAGCCGCACAATTATGATGGGCGAGAACATCGGTGGTATCTTCAATAACGCTCGTGGCCTTGATTTGGATGATGACGATGTAACCGTTGTCGAGGCTGGTTGGGGTTGGTCCTGGGCTTGTGGTGGTTTGGGTCAGATACGCGGCAATATTCCCTTCAATACTGCTCGTCTGGAAGACCCGATTCAGGGTCACGAGCCGGGTACGCCCGATGAGGTGTTGCAACAGACCATCCCCATGCTTGGCAACTCGACTCATGCCCCGACACGTGGCTTTGGCGCCATGCATCCAGCAGGGGTAAATGTCGGGCTGGCTGATGGTTCGGTTCACAACCTGAACCGTGCGATCAACTGGGTTACGCTTTACGAGTTGGCGGGTGCCCGCGATGGCGGCATTTCACCTGGATTCTGAGACTGACGGCTGCCGCTTTGGTCAATCTCGCGGTTCTTGTCCGCCCGCTCCCGATCCGATTCTGACTACACTGGGGGCATGTGCCTTTTCCGAATATTTGTTCCGGCCTGCGTGATGGCGGTGTTGACGACTGCCACGTCGCTGGTGGCTCAGGACGGTTCGACGGTTGATATCGGGATGCGGCGGGAGCTGTTTGTTGATCGGGCTCTGCTCGAGTCGATGGAAGGCTGCGAACTGCGGCTCAAGGAGCCGCGGGATGAAGGCATTGCGCTGCAACTGAATTCGCCATGGGAAGGCCGTTTCTCAGGCTACACAACCGTCATCCAGGATGGCAATCGGTTTCGCATGTACTACCGCGGCCTGCCCGACATCGGACAGCGCGAAGTAACCTGCGTGGCTGAATCCGTCGATGGCAAGTCCTGGTACAAGCCGGTCGTCTGGCAACACGCGGCGGGAGCTCATAACGCAACCAATATCGTGCTGGCCGACGCCGGAGATGTAACACACAACTTCTGCCCGTTTCTGGATCAGAACCCCGCCACCCAATCGACCATCGCCCGCTACAAGGCGATCGGCGGTTCGGCCAACAGCGGGTTGTGGGCATGGGCCTCGGCCGACGGCCTTCGCTGGCAACCACTGCACGACGAGCCGGTGTTGAAACTTGACGGCTGGGTGTTCGATTCGCAAAACGTGGTGTTCTGGTCAAGGGAAGAAAACCAGTACGTCATGTACTTTCGCCGCGTCCTGGACAACGTCCGGGCGATCGCCAGGACAACGTCGGCCGATTTCATTCACTGGTCCGAGCCCGTGCAGATGGCATACAGCGATACGGGCTCGACCCGGCCCCGTTTCCAGCTGTACACCAACCAGACACAGCCCTATTTTCGCGCGCCGCATATCCAGTTGGCGACGCCGGCCAGGTTTTTCCCGGGCCGCCGGGCAATTAGCGAAGACCAGGCCGCATCCATTAATGTCGACCCAGGGTACGCGGGAGACATCTCTGACGCGATCCTGATGTCGACACGCGGTAATGAGACGTATGATGTAACCTTTCCATCGGCTTTGTTGCGGCCTGGCATCGGCGCGGAAAACTGGGTGTCTCGTACCAACTATCCGGCACTGGGAATCGTGCAAACCGGGCCAGCAGAGATGTCGTGGTTCGTCAATCAGAATTATGGCCAGCCCACGGCGCACGTGCGGCGTTACTCGTTTCGACTGGACGGACTGGCCTGTGCCACCGCGGGCATCGACGGGGCCAGCATTGTGACGCGGCCGATCATCATGGCCGGCCAGCGGCTGGAACTGAATTACGCGACCAGTGCCGCCGGCAGCATCCAGGTCGAGTTGCAGGATGAATCCGGTCAGCCAATCGAAGGGCTTGTACTGGCCGACTGCCATCCGTTAATTGGAAACGAAATCGCTGCTTCCGTGGTATGGAGGAACGGAACATCAACTGCCACACTGGCTGGCAAGCCGATTCGTATCCGTTTTGTGCTGGCCGATGCGGAGCTGTATTCCTTTCGCTTCGCGTCATCCGAACAATGAACGGACATCATCGTCTATCATTGTCTCCGCATGGAAAACACCAGGTGTCGTCATGACTGACAAGAAAGGCATGCCTGCTGGTGACAGGTCGGACCGGTTGACGGCTGCGAGGAGCCTGGTTGACTTGCTCGTCGTATTCCTCGCCTCGGGCGTAGCATTTTTTGTCGAGCAATGGGCCAACGCCCGGGGACTGGTTTCCGTGCCCGAGGCCGCGACGGGTGTGTCGGCTGTGATCGCGGGATTTGTGACGGCGGTGGTGGTCATTCTGATTCGCAAACAATCGCTTTCGGAAATTGGATTTCGCCGGCCCGCGCGCTGGGCGCATCGCTCAGCGTGCCAGTTCATTGAATTGCCGGCCCCCGATCTGTCTCGCTACGATTCGATCTATCAGAATTTGCCCGCCGCATTGACGATGGCATTGCTGTTGCCGCTGACAGCCTCGATTCCCGAAGAGTTGATTTATCGGGGATTTCTCATGGATCGGCTGACCAGAATTTTTGGCAGCAACGCCGCAGGAAACTTTCTGACAGTATTGGTGCAGGCGCTCATCTTTGGAGCCATTCATTTCCAGTGGGGATGGGGCGGCGTGTTGGTCACGACGATCATGGGAGCGATCTGGGGAACAGCCTTTCTGTTGTGTGGGCGCAATCTGTGGATCGTCATCCTCGCGCACTCGGCCGGTCACATGCTAATGGTTGCGCAATTGTACTTTGTCAAGGCAAGTGAGCTGGGCACAGGTTAGCCGGTGTTCCTGACGGTTGCCCGTCAGGCAGGTTTTCCAGACTGTCATTGACACTGGCAGGCAGGATGCAGCGGTTGAGGCCCGTGGCCTGGGCGGAGCCTGCCGTCGCTTGACGTTGCCGGCTTGCGCTGTTGCGCCGTCCCGTGCTTGAAGGTGTCGATCGCTCGTGGCCATCGGCCGGCGACCGTACGGGCGAGGGCGAACTTCGGTGCACGCTGGCTGGCAAGCCTTTCCGTATTCGTTTTGTCCTCACCGATCCCGAGAGGTCAGGACGCGGGGCGGATTCGCACACTGTCAGGGCACCAGTTGTTCACGAGCTGCCATCGGAACTTGTGATTTTTTTTGCCATCACACGGCCAGCGCCAGTTGCGTCCTGGCAGGGGTATGCCATTTGCTGATCATGCCCTGGGGATTGCCGCCCGCCACGGAGCGGGCGCCGTTGGGAGCCACGATACTCTCCTGCTCTGCCACACCGCTTGCTGTCCGAGAGGTTGAATCATGCAAACTTTGCGAACGTACCTTGCTTCGTTGGCCGCCGTTTGTGCACTTGGTAGTGCGTTGTCGGCCATGGTTCCGCAAGCGGCCGAACAGGATGCCAGGCCGACGCCCGGATGGTTTGGTGTCCGTTGGCAAAACGCCACGCCGGAAGAGGTGAAACCGAGCGGTGCCGATCGGGCTCAGGGTGTTCGTCTGTTGTATATCATCCCGACCGGGCCGGCCGACAGCGCTGGCCTGCAGGCCGATGATGTGGTGTTGAAGATCGATGGAGTTGACGTTGCGCATACCGTCGATTTGTATTCGCGCGCGTCGCAAAAGCCTGCCGGCGGGCAGATGGTACTTGACATTTTGCGCGGACAGCAATTCCTGCAAATCCCGGTCACTTTGACAGAACGGATGTCGGATGAAACACAGTTTGAACTGGTAAAGCAGGCGGCAGAAGCTGATGACCCGAGTGCGCAGCGGTTACTTGGTATTTTGTACGAGGAAGGACGTGGAACTGGCAAAGACCCCGCCGCGTCCATTGCCTGGCTGCGCAAGTCGGCTGACCGGCAATACGTGCCTGCCTGGGTTTCACTGGGTGTGGCGTACGAACGCGGTTTTGGAGTGACTCAGGATTACGCCGAGGCGGCCGAGTGGTACCGCAAGGCTGCCGCCGCAGGCAATGCAACAGCAAAAAGTCACCTCGGGTTTCTGCACTTTCTGGGTCGCGGCGTCGAACAGGATGATGCCAGAGCATTGGAACTGTTTCAGGCATCGGCCACTTGGGGATATGCCAGGGGACAATACAATCTGGGCTGGATGTACGAGCATGGCCGGGGCGTGGAGCAGGATTACAAAATGGCCCTCCAATGGTATGTCGAGGCAGCCAGGCGGGGTAATCTCGACGCCACCAACAACGTCGGGTGGATGTACCATACAGGTCACGGCGTGGCCCGTGATGACAGAAAGGCTGCCAATTTCTTTCGCTTTGCTGCCCAAAAAAAGCACGCACAGGCCCAGGTTAATCTCGGGCTGCTGTGCTTTAACGGTGAAGGTGTAGAGCAGGATTACAAAATGGCAGCGCTTATGTTTGGACTCGCTGCCGCGCAAAACAACCCTCACGGCGAATACAACCTTGCCCTCATGCATCTCAATGGCTGGGGAATGGAACCGAATCGGGAAATCGCCATCGACCTGCTGGGCCGGGCGGCCAGCCACGGTCATTCCGGGGCTGCCGACAAACTGCGCGAAGTGGAGGCCGCCGGAACTGAGGCACCAGCGACCACGACAACCTCCGCGCCGCCAAAAACAGCCAGTTTCGATTTGGGAGATGGAGTAACCCTGCAAATGGTGCTGGTTCCCGCCGGGGAGTTCATGATGGGCAGCGACGCCAGTCCGGCGCAACTGGTTGAGCTATACCGGCAATGGGGCGGCACCGATGAAAAACTGTTTGCGCACGAGCAACCGCGGCATCGCGTTCGCATTACCAAACCGTTTTATCTGGGGATACACGAAGTGACAGTCGGCCAGTTTCGCCAGTTTGTCAAGGAAACGGGTTACCGGACCATGGCGGAAGAATCTGAAGACGGTGCGCCCGGCTACAACGCAGAAATCCGGAATTTTGAAGGAGGAACACAGTATTACTGGGACTTTCCCGGTTTCCCGCAAAACGACGATCAACCGGTCGCGAATGTCGTGTGGGATGACGCCGTCGCTTTCTGTGAATGGTTGAGTCAGAAAACCGGCCAAACCATTCGCTTGCCGACGGAAGCCGAGTGGGAGTATGCGTGTCGCGCCGGATCAACGACCGAGTTCTCGTGCGGAGACGATCCCGAACCGCTCCCGTCGGCCAACTCAAGCCCAACGCCTTTGGCCTCTACGATATGCACGGCAATGTCGCCGAGTGGTGTGCTGACGGGTTTGACGAAGGCTATTATGCGCAATCACCCATTGAAGATCCGCAGGGTTCGAGTTCCGATGTGGCTGAACTGCTGCGCATCTACCGGGGAGGTTCGTGGACGTATAAGCCGTTTGATGCGCGTTCCGCCACCCGCAATTTCATCTATGCCGCGGCTTATCGCAGTCTGGGCACCGGGTTTCGCATTGCCGCAACGCCTTCAGATACAGGGCGTGAAGATTAATCATGTTTCACGTTCAGTCAGGCGTGCCGGTGGTGTTTTCACGCCCCGACACGACGCGTCAGCAATCTGTGCAGTGATTTTTGCTCGCCCGGTGTAGATAACGAACCGCAGCATGACGATCACAACCACGACGCAGCCACCCATCTATTGCAGAGCACTGCGGGAGGGCCATCGGCAACCATGTGGCGCAAATGAAAACCGAGTCCGGTGGCCAGCAACCGTAAAAGAATGCCCGGGGTTGGCGCTTGGGCTTGGCTCCAGCCCGTCATCGGGCGCTGGCAGGCAGGATGACTGCCCACGTATTAGTAGTCATGGAACGCGCGGGGCACCGGCATCAATCCAGTTTTTCAGCACTTCCACGGCGTCCTCAGCCAGACGATGGCTGCCCGGGCGTGGCAAGCGACGCGCGCCTGTAACAATGTCGATCAGGCCGCTGGCGTCGCTGCGGCCACGCATGATCAAGGGTCCGCCATCGCCGCCGTAGAAATCCTCCTCGCGATCGACGCGAAAGTTGCCCGCTGCGCGATCGGGACCGTGGCAACGCAAACAACGTCGCTGCAAGATCGGCCACACGTCCGTGGACCAGGACACAGCAGCGATCGTGTCGGTCGCCAGGTCAGTGTCGGGCGGAGTCTGCTCATCGCCGGTTTCCGATTGCGGGTTTTCAACCGTATTCTGCGTGGTTGCCGATCCAGCGTTGCCTGGGGTTACGGGTAGTCCGGGCCGTTGCGATTCGGTCAGCGGGCGGACATTAAGAAACGTCAACAGGGCAAACAGTGAGGCGAAGATTAACAACACCACTGCCGTGATCAGTCCGGCGACGGCCGTTTGTCTGGCTGACATTTTTTCGTGGCCCAGCCGCCGGCCAACCACCGACACCAGCCACTTCCAATGCAAGGCGACGTGCACCAGCAGCACCGCCAACAACGCCAGGCTGATCCAGGCATGCACATGGCCCCAGGAATAACGCGTCAGTCCCCACAGCGTCCGTGTGGTTTCAGTGCCCGGCGGCAGCGGAAACCAGAGGATGAAACCCGTGGCGATCATGCCCAGCAACAACACGATCGCTGCCAGATCGACCACGAGATTCAGGCGTGTTCGTTTCAAGTGTGGTTGCTCCGAACGGTAAACGGGGATTGCCGCAATCAAAAATTCAGGTCGGCAAACTCCAGGAATTGCCGCCAATCGTATTCCGTTACATCATGCGGCCCGCTGCGCACATGGTAGCCAATCGTATTTGTGACAGGCCGATCTGGCGGGGGCATCTCATCAATGCCGAGTCCCGCCTTGCCGAACAGTTCATAAACCGCACCGGCGTGCACACAGGAAAGGAACTCGCCGCGGGGATCGGCCCACAGATCCTCTGTCGCGCTGGCTACATACACGGGTCGCGGCGCGATCAGTGATACCAGCATGTGCTGGTCGACTGGCAAGGCAGTTTCGTTGTCGTTGTACTTGCGAAAGTTTTCGCAGAACCAGTGTGGAAACACTTCATTGATCCGCTTCACCGTTTCCCCAAAACGCCGGCGGCTGAGCGCCGCACCACCACATCCGGAATTGTTGGAAATGACGATGGCTAGCCGCGGGTCACAGGCACCGGCCCACAGCGCCGTTTTGCCCAGCCGCGAGTGTCCCAGTACGGCGACGCGGCGATGGTCTACGTCATCGTCAGATTCCAGATAGTCCAGGGCGCGACTGAGGCCCCACGCCCAGGCCGCAATGGAGCCCCATTGGTCCGCCGCGGGCCGGGTCTGGCCAGGTTCATAAAACAGCGGATGCACTCCGTTTTGAAAACCATCGTCGTAGTCCGGATCGATGTCGCCGTAGTAAATGGTGACCAGCCCGTAGCCACGCTCAAGAATCATTTCGACGGGCCAGCGGCTGCTACGTGTGCCTCGCGTTTCCCCGGTTGCGCGATTGCCGACAACTCCGGCACCCTCACGCACCCACGAGGCGCACAAGTTGATGTGCGGATCGGCGTGGATCGTATGGTTGCCATGGAAGTTTAGACCGAGAAAAACGGGAACCGGTCGCCCGGCATCCCGGGGCAGGTACATGAGCAACTCCATCTGTGGCCCGTCGCGATCGGCGGAAAAGTAAACGCGGACCTGTTTGCGCACTGCCGAGCCGTCCAGAGCCTCGTCGGATGACGACAAGAGTTGAAAGTGCATGTCTTCGCGGGGGGCCGGAGCGCGGCCGTAGACTTGTGACTCAAACAATCGGAGGATCTCGCCGCGTCGCTCGTTGGCCCATGCCTGCGGGTTGTCAACGCGCGTACCATTGGCTGTCACCAGCGGATCGGGCAACCGGTACTCGGGCACTTGCGACTCGTCGTAGTTGGTGCCTGGTGGCTGGCCCTTAACAAGCAGTGGTGTCGCGAGCATCAGGAAACTGACCAGCCACGTGCCCGCCAGTAGTCGCCGACCCGGGTTTGGACCGCAGTTTGTCGAATATATAGACTCCGCAATAACCTTTTTGACAGGTGTGGACAACCCGGAACGCTTCACATTGATCCTCGTTCGTTGAATACCGCGCGTCGAAAAAAGACGGGCGAGCGGCAAAATGCACGTGGTCGACGCTGATTCGGCGAAAGGCGTTAATTTCTCAAGTTGCAACCCGGCGAACAAGGTGCCGCGAAACCCGAATTTGTCCCAAGGGGTAACGCTGTTAAATGCCTGTCGCGATGTCCGGGCCTGAAATTGCCCAATCACACTCACGGAAATCCGAAAATGCGTCCAGTATGCTGTCGTTCACGCGAAATTTTTACCACTGTTATTCTGATGGCCCTCGCCGCTACCGGACAAACGAGTTTTGCCCGGCAGCAAACCGCCGGTGATCTGAACATCGTCGAGACGCGGATTTTCACAGCGTCCGATGGGAGCGAGGTCGAGGCGGATCTCGGCCGGCTGATCGTTCCCGAGCATCGAGGCAATCCTGAATCGCCGCTTATCGAACTGGCTTTTGTACGCTTGAAAGGCAAAGCTGAATCGCCATGTGCCCCGTTAGTCTATCTGGCAGGCGGACCCGGCGGATCATCAACGGGAATGGCGCGAAATGAGGGAGCCTTGCAGCGCTGGTTGCCCATGCTTGGTGTCTGCGACCTGATTCTGCTGGACCAGCGTGGCACCGGATCGTCAGAGCCTGATCTCGACTGGTTCATCCGCGAACCAATTCCGGATGACTTTCTGATGAGCCGCGAATCCGCCGTAAAGTTCGCGACCGAACAAGCCAGAGCAGCCGCGGCCCACTTTCGCCAGCAAGGTCGTGATTTGAGCGGCTACACGACGCTGGAAGCGGCCCATGACATCGATGATTTGCGACAGGCACTGAATCTGGACAAGATCAGCCTGTTCGGGTTTTCCTACGGGACGCACCTGGCATTGACCATGATCAAGTATCACGGCGAATCGCTGGAAAACGTGATCATGGTGGGCGTTGAGGGGCTCGATGAAACTTACAAGTTGCCGCTGAACATGGATACGCAACTGCGGAAGCTGTCGTTGCAAGTTGCCGGCGACGACCGAGTTGCGCCGTTTGTTCCCGACCTGGTTGGTTTGTATCAGCGGGTTGCCGAAAAACTTGAAGCCAACCCCCTGCCCGTTAACGTACGGTTTCGCGGCAAGCAACAGGAAGTACTCGTTGGCCGATTTGGTCTCGATATGATTCTGCGTATGGATCTGGGCGATGCCAGTGACTTGCCGGTGTTTCCGCGTCTGTTGCATTCCATCGACCAGGGCGACTCTACGATACTCAGGGCCTTTGTGCAAAAACGGGTACCCATGTTCGGTCGCCTGAATGCCATGTCGGCGATCACCGATGGTGCGTCCGGGGCCAGCCCTGCCCGCTGGCAAATGATCCGCGGGCAGCAGCAACAAACCATGTTTAGCAATGTGGTCAACATGCTGCATCCAGAACTGGCCGAGGCGTTTGGCGCACCGGATCTGGGCGAGGAATTTCGGGCGCCGATCGTCAGTGACGTGCGTGTGCTGATGGCGACCGGCTCGCTGGATTACAACACGCCGCCGTACCAGGCCGAGCAAGTCCGTTTCGGGTTAACCAACGCCACCCATCTGACCGTGGAAAACGCGGGGCACGAACAGGTGATTCCCCAGCCTGAGATCCAGAGGGCCTTTGTGCGATTTCTGCAGGGTGAGGATGTCAGTGATGTGCACGTGGCATTGCCTCCACTGCGTTACGTGCCCATCGACCGATACGATCCGGAAGTTACGCACTGGAGCGTGCCACGGGAGCGGTGATTATCCGTTAACGACGTTGATCGGGTGGCCGCTGATAAAGGCTTCGACATTGTCGGCGGTGGTTTCCATCAGCCGGCGGCGGGCCTGGACCGTGGCCCACGCGTTGTGCGGCGTGATCAGGCAATTGGGAGCTCCCAGCAGCGGGTTGTCGTCGCGAATTGGTTCGGCGGAGACCACATCCAGACAGGCACCGGCGATTTGACCGGCATGTAGCGCAGCGGCCAGGTCCGCTTCGTTGACCAGTTGGCCCCGGGCGGTGTTGATCAGCACGGCCCCCGGCTTCATGACCGACAACAGTGCGGTATCCACAAATCCGGCATTGTCTTTGGTCAGCGGGCAGTGCAGCGAAACAAAATCGGACTCCCGAAAAATCTGTTCCAGCGTGCAGAAGTCGAAGCGGTCGTAGGGCAGATGGTCCTTGTGTCGGACCGTCGGGTTGTGAGCCAGCACGTTCATGCCGAACGCGGCCGCCAGCTCGCACACACGCTTGCCGATGCGCCCGTACCCCACAACACCCAGCGTCTGGCCGGCCAGTTCATGCATGGGATGTAACCAGAAGGAAAAGTCCGGGCATCGTTGCCACTGCCCATCGCTGACCGCCCGGCTGTGAGCTTCGGGCCGGTGGATTATGCTCAACATCACCGCGATGACGTGCTGGGCCACTGAATCGGTGCCGTAGGTGGGAACATTTGAAACGGGAATGCCGCGAGACGCAGCCGCCTGGATATCCACAACATTGAATCCGGTTGCCAGAACCGAAATAAACTTCAGTTGCGGCAAGCGGCCAATCATGGCGGCGTCCAGCGGCGTCTTGTTGGTCAACAGGATATCGGCACCGGCACTGCGGTCAAAAATTTCATTGGCGTGCGTACGGTCGTAAACGGAGAATTCCCCCAGCGCTGCGACGCGTGTCCACGGATTGTCGCCCGGGTTTAACGTGTATCCGTCCAGTACGGTAATCTTCATATCGCGCGATGACTCCGCGGTGGAAACAAACGTCGCATGTGACCTGCCGGGCATTCAAGCATTGATTTGGAACAAACGCAACGCGTTTTTACTGGTTATGTCGGCCAGTTCGTCGAAGCTGGTGTTGCGCGTTTCGGCCAGGCACTGCACCGTGTGACGAACCAGTGCCGGTGTGTTGGGTCGCTGGCCGCGGGCCGGGTGCGGCGATAAATAGGGCGAATCCGTCTCGACGAGCAGCCGGTCGTCGGGGATGGTGGCCGCGATGGCCCGCAATTCGTCGTTCTTTTTGTAGGTCACCATCCCGGCAAAGCTGATGTGCATGCCCCAGTCCAGGCAGGTCTCGGCCGCCTGCTGGCTGCCGCAAAACGAGTGCATGATGCCGTTGAGCCGACCGCCGGGGTCGGTGGCCGCGTCCAGCATCTCCAGCATTTCCGGCTCGCAATCACGCATGTGGACAATAAACGGTAAACCGGTCGCGTGCGACAATTCGATATGCCGCAAGAAATACTCGCGTTGCAAATCCATTGGGCAAAAATCCCAGTAGCCGTCCAGCCCGGTCTCGCCGATCGCCACGACACGCGGGTGTTTGGCCAACTCGCAGACTTCCTTCCATTGCTGCCGGTTGGCTTCATGGCACGAGTTTGGATGGATGCCAACAGCCGCCCAGACTTCCGGACAGGTTTCGCACAATTTGAGCGAACGGTAACAGGAAGCCAGCGTTGTGGAGACCGTCAGCACATGAGTGACGTCGTGTTCACGCGCATCCGCAAGGATCTCGGCCGTGCTCTCTGCCAGTTGCTCGTCGTCCAGGTGAGCGTGGGTGTCAAACAACATCAACTCGAACCGACGAGCTCACGTACTGGCTGATGACAGGTCGTTTCAATCGGCTGCCGGTTGACAAATCCGCCGGTCAGGGTGTGCCAGTAGCGAATGCGGGACTCGCCGTAGCGCCAGCAAAGATACACGGACTGGCCATCCCGCACGGTTGGAAAGTCGACCAGGCCAAAGGCCAGACCTTCGGGTTCGATCCCCAGTTGTTCCAGTTCGGCAACGAATTCGTCCAGCTGCCTCTGGTCCTGTTCCAGTTCCCGTTCGATGGCGCGGATCTCGTTGGCGAACATGCAAGCCAGTTCGTCTCCGCCGCGGCCGATAAATTTGAGCCGAAATCGGGTGTGCCTAACCCGTCGCGAAAGTGTCAACACGTCACTCATGATGCAACGCACCAGCGGTAGCGTGGCATTGGCTTCTTCCAGGGTGAACAGGCGTTGGCGAGTGACGGGCTGGTTCATCGACGAGCGGGCGGGTAACCGGGAACGGATGGTTGCTTTGGCCCAAGATAGTCAATTTGGTGACAAGGTGGGCGGTCAATTCGCGTCGTGTCCATTTTGGGGCGGTTTGAGGATCGCTCGAGACAGCATGCCAGCCGCAAAATCGCACAGGTTTACCGTGTTTTCAGGGGGCGCCGGGGGGCCGTCCTAAGCAGTGTTAGGGCAAGTACTTGGGTTTTTCGGAAAATATCGCCGGTGGGGCGGCGAAAACGCTTTTACGGGCCAAAATGCCCGAAAGTAAGCAAAATCACCACGCCTCAGGGCCGTTTTTGTTGACTCCCGGGGTTCCCCACGTACAGTGGAATGGTAAGAAGTTTTTGTTTGTCAATCCCCCAGACCCATCTTTCGGGATTCTGGCACGGCCGGGATAGACACCCCCCCTTCGTAGTGAGTTTTCAAGTCGGAAAGCTCCGGGCACAAAGGAATGGAAAATGCTGGTTCTTTCAAGAAAGAAGAACGAAAGTATTGTCATCAATGATGATATTACGATTGTGGTAGTCGAGATTCGCGGCGATAAGGTGCGATTGGGAGTCGAGGCCCCCAAGGAAATTCCCGTGCATCGACGCGAGGTTTATGACGCGATCAAACGGTCGGCTGCCGAGCAATCGGATGCCGCCGGCGCTGACCAGACATCCTGACGTTTTGCAACAATCGAGCTGCTGACAGGAAATCGCCGCCGCTGGTTTTCAGCGGCGTTTTTGTTTGCCGGGGCGAAAAACCGGGCCCTCTCAGCCTTGACGCCCCGCGCCGAAAAGATTTACCTTATTGAGTTCCAAAAAAACCGAAGAGGAACTCCCCGGGGTTCCGATTCAAGAAAGCGGAACTCGCCAGAATTCCGTCTGAGGATGATTTTCGTTTACGGCCCCTTCGTCTAGCGGTCTAGGACTCCGCCCTTTCACGGCGGCAACACGGGTTCGAGTCCCGTAGGGGTCATTTCTACTCTTTCGCACGTTGTCGCATCTGACAGCAGATTGCTGCAAACCACTGCTTTTCCAGTGGATTTATCGCTTTCATCCAAAGTGCTTTGCGATTCCGTGCAACATAACCAACCTAGTGCTTTGTCCCAGTGAATTAGGTTTACGACTGGTAGCGAAAGTCGCCAAGACTTTCGGCCAATCGGGGGCTTCCGAAACTCTTGGCGAGTTTCGCTACCCTAGAATTAAGCTG
>CAMYKF010000746.1:0-8075 GCA_947258905.1 uncultured Pirellulaceae bacterium
ATGAGAGTGGCCCTCCCCGCCATCCCGTCAGGTCGGGATTGGCGACCCTCCCGGCGGGAGGGTCACGAGAATTTGCCACTAAATTCCCCGAAGAGCCCTTTAAATAGGACCTTGCCACCCCCGGCGCGCCGGGGGTCGCTATCCCGATTTTATCGGGATGCGGGGAGGGGTCCTGGTTTGTTTGCTCGAAAAAGAGCAACGCTCCCCGGTCGCTCCGCTCCCGATCCTCCCTGGCAGGAGTGTAACTAGAAAGCTTGTCAAACCAATTAAGACCAGCCACTAAATTCGACGAAGAGCCCACTTGTAGAAGGATGGCAGAGGGGTCGCCCGAAGATCATTTGATTTCGCCGAGAAACCGCCGAATTTCACTGGCGTACTCTTCCAGCGGCAGGTTGTTGTGGCCCAGTCCCTCGGCGCGAATGAAGTCTTTCTGTTGGGCAGGACTGGCTGCGAACAGTCGTTCGCCCAGGCCGATCGGGATAATCCTGTCGCGAGTACCATGAATCTGCAACAGCGGCGCGCCGCAATTGGCAATCGCTGGCACCGAATCATAGCGGTTACGCATCAGCCACCTGACCGGCAGCCAGGGAAAAGCGCCGGCCGCCACATCCACCATCGATGAAAAATTGCTGACCAGCACGAAGGCTTTGGGTGGCAGCTCGGTACAGAGTTGCACGGCCACGCCGCCGCCCAGAGAGCGTCCCAGATAAACCACCTGATTGGACGAAATTTCGAAGCGCTGACACAACCACCGCACCGCCGCCGCCCCGTCGGCCACGACACCTTTTTCGAACGGCGTGCCCTCACTTTTGCCATAGCCGCGATAGTCGAAAACCAGGATATCGGCATTTAGCAACTGCGACAACAGCTTGACTTCCGGGCCCACCAGCGCCACGTTTTCACCGTTTCCGTGAAAGAACACAATCTGCCGTTGACTGTTTTCCCGGGTGAACAGCCAGGCATGCAGTCGTGTTCCATCTTCCGAGTCAAACCAGACTTCCTCGGCTCCCAGACGATGGTGGTCGAAATCACCCACGCCCGACCGCGGCGCGGGGTACACGAGTGAGGTTTCAAAGCTGAGCATGAGCACGACCACGCATGCGAAGCCGATCAATCCCAGGATTAACCAGCGTACCAATTTGGCTGTTTTGCCACCCAAAACCCGTTCCTATCGCGGCCATTCCCAGGCTGCCTGTTTGCGAAATCCTGTAATCCGGATTGATCCGCCGTCGGCAATCGACATGATCGAGTACCCATTATTCTCTTCCCCCGAGCCTTCGACCATAGCGGTCAGGGTGCAGTAATGAATGCCTCCCATCTCCCGTACATCGTTAACGTGATTGTGTCCCTGCAGCACAACCAGCACCTTTTCGGATGCTTCGAGGACTCGCCGTACATCCTCACCATTGCGAACGCCATAACGGGTGTCGACGTCCAGCCGTTGATGAGCGAATACGATGGTCGGACTGGATGTTTCTCGCAAATCGGATTCCAGCCAGTCCAGTTCCTGAGCCGGAATATTGGCATCTGTCCATACAAAATTATTGCGGCCGTAGGCCTGACCGTCCTCACGAAAGCAGGCATCGAGGATCACGAAATGAAATCCTCCTGCGTCGAACGAGTAATACGATTGTTGCTGGCCGACCGCACCGAGAAACTCGGGTTTGGTCAGCGTTTGTACGCAATGGTTGCCCAGCACGTAATGTCTGTTTTCGCAGATCGCCGCAAAGTCGCGGTTGATATGCGTCAGGTATTCAATCTCTGTGTCCACCGATTCGGCGGCATCGATCAGATCGCCGAGTTCAACCAGGAACGACAAATCGTGTCGAGCAAATTCCGCGGCGGCTTCGGCCAGTTTGTCCGGCGTCTGGCGGTAATAGCGCGAGCCGGCTGGCGGTTTGTCAGCGTAGTGCAAATCGGTGACGAGACCGATGTGAAGTTCTGGCGGGTTATGCGCAGGGTTCGCCATCTTGTTAACCACAGTGGATTCCAGCGCAGGTGTTGATATTGGCGAACCCCGAACCATCGATGCGGCGACGGTGGGAGCAGCAATCAGCAGGGTGCCGTTTTTGAGGAAGGCCCGGCGGCTTACCTGGTGGAAACGCGGCTGGTCTGTCATCACGTGCCTGTCCGTTTCGAAACATGATGTTTCAGCGTCGGGAATCGTACCGCATGGCCGTTAAACGTCAAGTTTGATACGCTGCCTTTACATTCGCAATGCTCAGCAGAATACCTGTCCGGCGTCGTTGCTGCGTCGGATCGCCTCCCGTATGATTCCGAATTATACCCGGCCCCTCGTTCCCGGTTACGCAAACTTGCTCAACGAAACATACTAAATGTGCGGCATCCTCGCGGTCTTTGATATCCGTCATCCGTCGCCGGCACTGAGGAAGCTGGTCTTGCAGTTGTCCCGGCGACAACGGCATCGTGGTCCGGACTGGAGTGGCGTCTTCGAATCGGATCAGGCGATTCTCGCTCACGAACGACTGGCCATCGTCGACGTGGAACACGGAGCCCAGCCGTTGTACAGCCCCAATGGTCAACAGGTGCTGGCCGTCAACGGTGAAATCTACAATCACAAGCAACTGGAAAACGACCTCGGCGAGCCGTGTGAGTTCCAGACGCGATCGGATTGCGAAGTTATCCTGCCGCTTTACGCGCAGCGCGGCACCGATTTCCTCAACGATCTGAACGGAATCTTCGCCTTTGCGTTGTTCGACGACGAGAACAATCGCTACCTGATCGCCCGGGACCCGATTGGCGTGATGCCGCTGTATTACGGACACGACCAAAATGGTCAGTTGTTCGTGGCATCGGAAATGAAAACGATTGTCGACGTCTGCCCGTCGTTTCAAGAGTTTCCGGCCGGTCATTACATGCTGAGCGATGCGGGTGAACCGGTACGCTATTACGAGCCGGCCTGGCGTGATTACGAGACGGTTCACGACAGGCCGGCGGATCTCAAGCAGTTGAGAGATGGCCTGGAACAGGCCGTTCACCGGCAATTGATGTGCGACGTCCCCTACGGAATCCTGCTGTCGGGCGGACTGGATTCGTCCTTGTTAACAGCGATCGCCCATCATTATTACAAACGACGTGTGGAGGACGCTGATCGCAGCGAAGCCTGGTGGCCGCAGCTGCACTCGTTCGCCATCGGACTGGAAGGCTCTCCGGACCTGGCCGCGGCCCGCGTCGCTGCCGAGGGTATCGGCACGATTCATCACGAATTTGTGTATACGATTCAGGAAGGCCTGGATGCACTGAGCGATGTGATCTATCACATCGAAACCTTTGACGTGACGACCGTCCGAGCCTCCACACCCATGTATTTGCTGGCCCGGCGTATCAAGGCGATGGGCATCAAGATGGTGCTGACCGGCGAGGGATCGGATGAAATTTTCGGGGGATACCTGTATTTTCACAAAGCGCCCAACGCGCGTGAGTTTCACGAGGAGAACGTACGCAAGCTGGACCAACTGCACTTGTTCGACTGTCTGCGAGCCAACAAGTCCCTGGCTGCATGGGGCATCGAGGCCCGGGTCCCATTTCTGGACCGCGAGTTTCTGGATATCGCCATGGGATTTGACGCCCGGGACAAGATGATTTCGGCAGACCGTATGGAAAAACACGTGCTCCGTGAAGCGTTCGAGGGCTACTTGCCGGATGAAATTCTGTGGCGGCAAAAGGAGCAGTTTTCCGATGGGGTCGGCTATTCCTGGATTGATACGTTAAAGGAAGTGGCTGAGCGGGAGGTCACCGACGAGCAGCTGGAACAGGCTTCATTCCGGTTCCCCACCAATACGCCAGCCACCAAAGAGGCCTGGTATTACCGTGCCATCTTCGACAGCCATTTTCCCGGAGCGGCTGCGGCGGCCTGCGTCCCGCACGGTATGAGCATTGCCTGCAGCACACCGACCGCCATTCGCTGGGACAAAATGTTCCAGAATCGCGCCGATCCATCGGGGCGCGCGGTTTTGGGCGTGCACAAGGACGCTTACCAGTAACAGCCGGTGGGCACTGCCTCCCCGGAAAAGATTCTTGCCGCAACGCCACAACCATGCGCTGGCTGCGGTATAATCAGCGGCGTTGTTCACTGCCAGAAATTGCCCGGAGACTTTCGTCCTTGCTCCCTGCCGCGGGGCATTGCACCGCAACAGAACCAACGCGGTTGTTCCAAACTGGCGCGACGAAGTCTCCCCGAAAACAATAACTGTCTTACACACGGAGACAATCCATGACTGATAAAGTGACTGATCTGGCAGGCCCGGGAATTGGCGACTACAGCGAACTCGAAAAGGTGTTGCCTGCGGACTACCAATCCCTGTTGACGCCTCGCGAAACCCAGGAGGCATTGTTTGCGGCCAAAAACTACATTGAGGAAAACCTCTGCAAACAGCTGAACCTGATGCCCGTGACCGTGCCCCTGATTGTGGACGTGGAATCGGGTGTCAACGACATGCTGGATCGCGACGGTTCACGCACGCCGGTGGAATTTCATATTTCCAACGACCATGACAAACACCCTGTCGATGCGCAAGTCGTGCAGGCTGCCACCAAGTGGAAGCGGATGGCGCTGCGGACCTTTGACCTTGGCCCCGGTGAAGGCTTGCTGACGGACATGCGCGCCGTGCGCAAGGACTATTTCCTGGACCACGATCACAGCGCCTATGTGGATCAGTGGGACTGGGAACTGAGCATCAATCGGGAACAACGCAATCTGGAGTTCCTGACGGACGTTGTCAAAAGGATCTGGACGGTGCTGAAAGGTGCGGAAAATCATGTGCATGATATGTTTCCGCAGCTGAACGACGATCGATACCCGAGGTTGCCCGACGAACTGACGTTCCTGCATGCGGAGGAAATTTTGGAGCGTTATCCCGATCTGCCACGCAAGGAAAGGGAGACGCAAATCCTGCAGGACTTCCCGGCCATCTTCATTTACGGAATCGGCTGGCCACTGGCGGACGGCTATCCCCACGAATTGCGAGCAGCCGATTACGATGACTGGGTGACGGAAACGGTTTCCGCGGATGGCCAGCCACGACATGGACTTAATGGCGACATCCTGGTCTGGAATCCGGTCACCCGCCGCCGTCATGAACTGACTTCCATGGGAGTTCGCGTTGATGCCGACACCTTGCTGAAACAGCTGGAATTGTCAGACCAGCAGGATTTGGCCGAGTTTCCTTATCACCAGGCCATTTTGAAAGACGAGATTCCGCTGAGCATCGGTGGCGGGATAGGTCAGGCACGTACTTACATGCTGCTGCTGAATAAGGCCCATCTGGGCGAAGTCAGTGTGACCGTGTGGCCGCAAATCCTCAAAGACATGTGCCGTGACAAGGGCATTCATGTGCTGGAGTGAGTCCGGGGTTCCTGTTGGATTTGACAATCGCCCGGCTTCAGGACCGGTTGTTACGGACTCTCATTACCGGCTGCCCAGCGGTTGATGTTGCTGAAATGAAAGCGGCCAGGTCGCCGGATTGATGACCGCGCCCGGTCCATCCTGTTATGTCGTGCAGCTACGGTCGATTTGGCGGCCCGGAATCTCATGATAGTCGTGATTGTCCGCCATCGAATGCAGTGACTCGATCGGTCCGTAGGCATCCTCAGGCAGCACTTCGACGCCGGATATCATGAGCCGCGACCTGGTCTCCGCCAGGCCGGGATGTTGTAACGCGGCTATTACAGCCTGCCGCATGACAGCCAGGGTGGCCGGGTCAGCATTAGAGGCCGTGACGTAGGGTGGAGCCGGCACCAGATCCGTGTGATGAATCACTCTGGTTCCCTCCAGTTCAGCGGGCCGATATCTGGCCAGCAGTGCGTATGTCACACAATCAATCGCCGCCACGTCGACTTCGCCGCTTTGAATCATGTGCAAACTGCGCTCGTGCGCGCCGCTCATGTTGACCTTGGTGAAAAAGCGCCCGTCACAATGAAGGGGCGCAACGAGGGCCCGCAGCACATTCATGCCCGAATGCGAAGTCGGTGTATTGATAACGCAGCGCGTGCCCCGCAATTCTTCCACGCTGTGAAAGTCCGAGTCGGCACGGACGACGACAAGACTCCGATACTGGCTGCCTCGGCAACCGGGTACCTCGTAACAGGGAGTGGCAACTGCCTGCAGGTGGTCGGCATAGGCCATACGCACGTCATAGCCGCAAGCTTGCCCGAAAAAGAACTCGGTCGATGTCCATTGCCTCTCGTAGGCAACATGCCGATTTAATTCATCGGGAACACCGGCCAAACCTGCCAGCCGGAACTGTCGTTTTAGCTCGCACCACAGTTGATCGGTCTCGGCACGTACCTCATCGAGGTCGTACCAGGGCAAGCTGGCGAGCAAGCGGCTTTTGTTTGCCGGAGATGACATTAGGACCAAATGAAGCGCGATCGGTTTGGAAATCACGAGCAGAACATGATACACACTGCTGACGGGATTGGCAGACCCTGAACAGTCACACTGTTTGAATGTGAAGAACCGAAGTTCAAAGTGATTTGTAACGTTTGCCAGCTAACCAAACCGCAACGCTCAGCAAACCGCAACGCTCAGAAATTCCGGGCACAAGTGCGAAACCCGGCAAACACATCTCGACGATCGGGCTGGTAGTAATTCCGCCAGGTGTTGCGCATCATGCGGCCGCGAGTCGCCCAGCAGCCGCCACGCAAAGCATTGCGGATTCCGAAACAGGATTGCGAATACTCTTTATACGGATCGGCCACGAATCCCGGGTAAGGACCAAACGTACACGAAGTCCATTCCCAGACGTTGCCCAGCAACTGGCGGCATCCCTGCGGAGTGTCGCCCGCGGAGTGTGCCCGGCTGTCCGCGGTTCCCATGAGCTGCCAGTCAAAATTTGCTGATTCCTCCTTAGGAGGATCGTCCCCCCACGGATAATGCCGTTTGCCACTGGCACCATTGCCGGCAGCCGCGAATTCCCATTCGGCTTCACTGGGCAAACGACGCCCTGCCCAGCGGCAAAACGCATTGGCCTCGTACCAGTTAACGTGAATCATGGCATGATCGTCGTGTAGCGGCAGCCACTGGTCGAAATGACGGAACACCCGGCAGTCACCCTCCCGTTTCCAGTACAGCGGGTGTTGTGCGTCCACGGATGTTCGCCATTGCCATCCTTCATCGGACCACAGTTCCGCGCGCCTGTATCCGCCGTCATCCACGAAGTCGGCATACTGTCGCATGGTGACCGCAGTGCGCGCCATGGCAAAAGGCTGAACACTGACCGGATGCGCCCATTTTTCGTTGTCGAAAGCAAACGCTGCATTCCGCTCCGCTCCCAGCCGGAATTCTCCGCCTGGATACTCGATATCGCCAGTCGGGGTTGATTCCCCCACAACACTTCCGGTCGTGGCCTTTACGGCTTCGCAGTCGGGCTCCGGGTAGGCAAGTGTTTGTCGTGTGTACAGGAATGACTCGGCGTGCATGTCCTCGTGAAACACCGACAACTTGACAAAGTAAATCAGGTCTTCGGTTAGCGGCGTCGTTTCCAGCAGCGCCAGCACGTTCTCGCATACCTGCCGACAATATCCGAACATGTCCTCGCGCGGTGGCAGTGGCAGATCCCAGCGCACAGCGTGTTCGATGGCAATCGAGTCGTACAGATCATCAGCGTCGTGGCGGATGGGTGGCTGGCCAGCCACGTGCTGCAGTACCCAGTGTTCCTGGAACCAGGCCGCGTGTCCGACCTCCCACAGCAGCGGATTGATGGTGGGCAGTTTGGGTCCGATCAGTTGCTGGTCATCGAGATCAGCGAGAAGCTGCAATGATTGTTTCCTGGCATCCTGGACCCACGCAGCCAGAATGCCCGGCGTATTCGCTCGATCCGAGGTCAATTCCGAATCCGTGATTACGCGGGGACTATTGGGCATTTGTGTTTTGCACTGGTTTCCGGAATATCATGGCAACTACAGCAGTAAACCGTTTATTCTATCAAAATCAGCTGACAGACCCAAAGCACTTGGTTGCATCAATCAATATCGCCTTTTTAATAAGTCCGAACAATCATGAAAGCCGGCGTCAGTATTTCGATTTTTGTTTTCGCGGTCCTGCTGCCACACCT
>CAMYKF010000746.1:8091-12548 GCA_947258905.1 uncultured Pirellulaceae bacterium
CCACACCTGGCCGCCGGGATGCAGCAATGGACGTTTGAAAGTAGCGACGAGCTGGTGCTGGGAGGGGGCAGGGCACGCTCGGCGTCCGTGCGGCTGGCCGACATTGATAATGATGGAGACCTGGATGCGATCGTGGCCAACGGGCGACATTGGCCCGCGCAAAATCTTGTTTTCATCAACGAGCGTAATGCGCATTTCAGCGAATCGCGGCAACTGGGTCAAAGTCCCGATCCTTCGTACGCAACCGAGCCAGCGGACCTGGACGGAGATGGCGATCTGGATATCGCGGTGGGCAATGACCAAGAGTCCAACCTGATCTATCGCAACGACGGTTCCGGAAAATTTGACACCGGCACCGAGTTCGGTGAGGTCTCCAGTGTCCGCAGTCTGACGGTGGCCGACGTGGACGGTGACCAGAACATGGACATACTGGCGACCTGTCGCGGCCGCCCCAATCTGATTTACCTGAATGACGGTAGCGGCGGCTTTGCCGCAGGCCAGCCCTTTGGCAGCGCCGATGATGCCACCATCGATGTGGCGGTCGCCGATCTGAACGGGGACGGACACCCTGATCTGGTGCTCGCCAATCGCGAGGGTCAACAAAATTTCATCTTGCTCAACGACGGTAATACAAAGTTCACCGGGGTTGCGTCGGCGTTGAAAACAATCAGCAGCGCCGACTCCTTTTCGCCATCGAAGCGTGGGTCTCGCGCGGGCATCGCCTCGACCGCCAGTAACATGGCGAGAAAATTACTGCCGTGGTCATGCCAGTCAGAGTCGTTCATCGGCTGACCGTCTGCGCGCAGCCATTGAATATCGGTAAATCCACTGGGCTCGAACTGCGCTTCGCCATGCACGAAACGATCCCGATGTAACAGCAGGTATTCGTTTCGAATACTTATCAACGACCGGACAAAGTCGAGCATTCCGGCTTCGCGCTGAAGTGCAGACCAGTCCAGCCAGGTAACTTCATTATCCTGACAATAGGCGTTGTTATTGCCCCGCTGACTGCGCCCGAGTTCGTCCCCGGCAAGCAGCATCGGGGTACCCTGCGCGAGAATCAGGGTTGCCAGGATGTTGCGCCGCTGGCGTAACCGCAGCTGGTTGATTTCGGCATCGTCGCTCGCGCCTTCGGCACCATAGTTGCTGCTGAAGTTGGCGCTATGGCCGTCTTTGTTGTGCTCGCCGTTGGCCTGGTTATGGTGCTCGTTGTAGCTGACCAGGTCGTTAAGCGTGAACCCGTCGTGACTGGTAACCAGGTTAATGCTGGCCGAGGGTCGGCGGCCGTTATGTTCGAACAGATCGCTCGAGCCATGCAGGCTGCGCGCCAGTTCGGGCAACACCCCGGGGTCGCCACGCCAGAAGCGGCGCAGGCTGTCGCGAAAACGATCGTTCCATTCCGCCCAACCCGGTGGGAAAGCACCCAGTTGATAGCCACCTGGCCCGATGTCCCAGGGTTCGGCGATGAGCTTCACCCGGGACAGCACGGGATCTTCACGTATCGCCCTGAAAAACTCGCCGTCGCTATCGAAACCCTGCGCTTCACGTGCGAGACTGACGGCAAGATCGAAGCGAAAGCCGTCAACGTGCATCTCGGTCACCCAGTAGCGCAGGCTGTCGATGACCATTTGTAAAACCCGCGGATGATTCAGGTTGAGGGTATTGCCGCAACCGCTGTCGTTGATATAGAAGCGTTTATCCTCATCCGAAAGTCGGTAGTAGCTGGCATTATCGATACCGCGAAAACCAAGCGTCGGGCCCGAGTGGTCGCCCTCGGCGGTATGGTTGTAGACCACGTCGAGGATGACTTCGATGTCGGCCTGGTGCAGCCGCCGCACCATGGCCTTGAACTCGTTGCGGTCGCCACTCGACAGGTAGCGTGGTTCGACGGCGAAAAAGCCGATGCTGTTGTAGCCCCAGTAATTGACGAGGCCTTTTTTGACCAGGAAGTGATCGTCGACAAACGCATGGACCGGCATCAGTTCCAGCGTGGTTATTCCCAGCGACCCGAGGTAGGCAATCACGCTATCCGATGCCAGCCCGGCAAAACTGCCGCGCTGTTTCTCATCTATGTCCCGGTTCAGCATGGTAAAGCCGCGCACGTGGGCTTCGTAAATGACCGTGCACGGCCAGGGCACCCGCGGCGGTCGATCGTCGCCCCAGTCGAAAGTGTCATCTACAACCACGGACCTCGGAACAAACTCGGCACTGTCGCGGCTGTCGAAACCCGGGTCCTGCGCGCGATCATCAAAATCGAAACCGTAGACGGAATCGTCCCAGCTCAGGTTACCGCTGATCTGCCTGGCGTAGGGATCGAGCAACAGCTTATTGGGGTTGAAACGGTGGCCCTGTTGCGGTTCATAGGGTCCATCGACGCGGTATGCGTAACGCGTACCCGGTCCGCAACCCGGCAGGTAAGCGTGCCAGACCTGGCCGCTAAGCTTGAGTTCGAAGCGTTCGACTTCGCGCCCGGTTTCGGCGTCAAACAGGCAAAGCTCGACCCGGGTTGCATGCGCCGAGAACAGCGCAAAATTTACCCCGTGGCCATCCCAGTTAGCTCCGAGCGGCTGTGGTGTTCCGCGCAGCTGCTTGTGGTTCATGGTAAGTGCATGTTTTCCGCAACCGGCGATACCGGCTCAAGTTTCCAGATCTCGTCGTTGTATTCGCGAATGGTTCGATCGGACGAGAAGCGTCCACTGGCCGCGGTGTTGAAGATACTCATCTGCGTCCAGCGATCACGGTCCAGGAAACTGCTCGCCGCAAGCCGCTGCGCGGCAACGAAACTGGCAAAGTCCGCGGCCGTCATCCAGGCGTCCTGCGGATTGAGAATGCCATTTATTATCGGATCGAAAATGCCGGGTTCAGACCGGCTGAACTGGTTGCTCCGCAACACTTGCATAACCTCGCGCAGATCGTCGTCGGCGGCGACGATCGCAGCCGGATCATATTGCGGGCGGGTTTGCGCGACCTCTTCGGCACTCAGCCCGCAGAGGAAAAAATTCTCTGCGCCGACGGCTTCGCGGATCTCTATATTGGCCCCGTCCAGAGTACCTATCGTGAGCGCGCCGTTGATCATGAATTTCATGTTGCCGGTGCCGGAAGCTTCCTTGCCTGCGGTCGAAATCTGCTCCGACAGATCGCAGCCCGGGCAAATGATCTCCATCGTACTGACATTGTAGTTGGGCAGGAATACCAGGCGTAACAGGCCTTTGGTCCTGGGGTCTGAGTTGACCACCTGGGCGACATTGTTGATCAGCTTGATGATGAGCTTGGCGATGAAATAACCGGGCGCGGCCTTGCCGCCGATGAGCACGCAACGCGGCGTCCAGTCACCTGTGTCGCCGCGGTGAATCCTTTGCAATAAATGGATGACGTGCAATACGTTGAGCAGCTGGCGCTTGTATTCGTGCATACGTTTGACCTGCACGTCAAATATAGCATCGGGGTAAAGCTCGACATCGCAGGCCTGCTTCACCAGCGAGACCACCTGCGACTTGTTGGCCTGCTTGACCGCCCGCCAGGACTCGCGGAAGGCGGCGTCCTGCGCAAACGGATCCAGCTTTTCGAGCTGCTCGAGGTCGGTAATCCAGCCATCGCCGATGCTGTCGGTTATCAGTTGCGACAGCCCGGGGTTGCAGGCCTTGAGCCAGCGCCGCTGCGTGACACCGTTGGTCTTGTTATTGAGACGGGTTGGCCAGAGTTCATGGAAATCGCGAAACAGGCCCTGTTTCAACAGGTTCGAATGCAGCTCGGCGACGCCATTCACCGAGTAACTGCCGACCAGGGCGAGATGCGCCATGCGCACCATGGGTTCGGGCCCTTCCTCGATGATCGCCATGCGTTCGCGTCGTTTCTCGTCGTGCGGCCAGCGCGCCGTAATTTCGACGACAAAGCGACTGTTAATCTCGCGCAGGATGTCCATCACACGCGGCACCAGCAGCTCCAGCAGGCTGACCGGCCAGCGCTCGAGCGCCTCCGGCAGCAGGGTATGATTGGTGTAGGCCGTACAGCTGGTGGTAATTTTCCAGGCCGCGTCCCATTTGAGACCATGCACATCGATTAACAGGCGCATCAGCTCGGCCACGGCGATGCTCGGATGCGTATCGTTTAACTGGAAGCAATGCTTTTCAGCAAAATGCGTGAAGTCTTCACCATGGCGATTGACCCACTGGCGAAACACGTCCTTGAGGCTGGCCGAGGCGAGAAAATACTGTTGCCGCAGGCGCAGTTCCTTGCCGTTCTCGCTGGCATCGTTTGGATATAAAACCATGGTGATATTTTCGGCCGCGGTTCTGCCCGCAACCGCCTCGGTGTAGCTACCGGCGTTGAATTCATCGAGGTCGAATTCGTTGGTGGCAATGGCCGACCACAGCCTCAGGGTGTTGACCGTACCGTTCTGGTACCCGGGCACCGGAATATCGAAAGGAATCGCCAGCACGTCGTAGGTATCCACCCAG
>CAMYKF010000747.1:0-2328 GCA_947258905.1 uncultured Pirellulaceae bacterium
TTTCGGTCGACGGTCGTTGGCGGGATGAGGAGTTTGAAAAGTTTGAATTCGCTTCGGATTTTGACGCCGAAGGATTGCAGAACATCTATCACACCTACGGGTTGGGCGTGCCGCTGATCGGGATTCGCAAGCATTTGGAACAATCGAGTCGCCCTGATGAAGCGTATTATCCGCAGGGACTGGCATTGCCATTGACCGCGTTCATCACCACGGCCATTGAAACGGAAGTGCCAGAACAGGGACAACGCAGCGTGATCAAGCTGATCGATCCGCTGGAGCAAACGGAAATCCAGGTGGCCGATCGCTTCGCGCCGCTGGAAAGCGATATCAGTACGCCACTGGCCTACTATCTGGACGATCCACTGTTGGGCAACAACTGGTTTTCCACCGCGGCGTTGCTGAATGGAGATTTCGCGCGCCAATTCGGCGGCCTGTACATGCTGGAACCCTACGATTCGACCAAGATTCCAGTGGTCATGGTGCATGGATTTTGGTCCAGTCCGATGACGTGGACCGAAATGTTCAACGACCTGCGAGCCGACAAATCGATACGTGACAACTATCAATTCTGGTTCTACCTGTATCCCAGCGGTCAGCCGTTCTGGTTCAGTGCGCGGCAAATGCGTGAGGATCTGGCGGCGGCGCGTCAGCAACTGGACCCGCATGGCCACTCCGCAGCACTCAACGACATGGTGCTGGTCGGTCACAGTATGGGTGGCCTGATTTCGCGATTGCAGACGATCAACAGTCAAAACCGGTTCTGGGAACTTGTCAGCGACGGCGACATAAACGAGCTGCGTGGCGACCCCGAAACCAGACAACGCGTGCGTGATACGTTGTATTTTGATGCCAATCCGGCGATCGCCCGTGTGATTACGATTGGTACACCTCACCGTGGCAGCAATGTATCCAACTCTTTGACGCGGTGGCTCAGTCAGAAACTGTTTTCATTACCCAGCAACCTGAGCAACGAATACGGGCGTATCGTCAAGCAGAACCCGGCGTACTTTAAATCGCACATGCTGGAAATTACAACCAGCACAGATGCATTGTCGCCCAGTTCGCGGTTCTTTGAGGCCATGCTGGCTGCGGAGACCTCCCAGCGCGTTCAGTATCACAACATTATTGGCGTGTACGGCAAGCGCGGAGCGACGTCGTGGTTCGGCGGTTCCAAAGAACTGTCGGATGGCGTCGTTTCAGTTGAAAGTGCCCAGGCCGAAGATGCGGTTTCCGAATTGCATGTGCCGTCCGAACACTCCTCGGTGCACCAGCACCCGCTGGCGGTTCTGGAAGTCAAGCGCATCCTGCACGAGCATCTGACCCAGTCGCATCAGGTGCCACGAAACGAGGCAACCCGGGAGTACTATGTCTCGCCGGCCGCACATGCCGAGGAGACTCCGCCAACACAGACGCCGTCCGACGCCGGACCGCTGACGCCGGCAGGCCGCTAACCAGGGCTTGTCGTGGCACTATAACTATTGGGTCGGATGCTGTTCCACAGCCAGTTCGGCGACCATTTGCTGCAAGCGATTCGTCTTTGTCGGTTGCTGTTCGTCGCAGGACGGATCGCCGCCACCGACCAGCCTCAGTTCAGGCCGACCGGCGACGCTTCGGGTTCCATTGCTGCGAAACTCAACCGTCAAGTTTGAATCGACAGGTTGCTCGTCGTCCTGCCTTTCCAGTTCGCCTCGCATCACATGCACGGACTTGGGGGCTTCGATTCCGATACGCACCGAGTTGCCACGGACTTTGAGAATAGTGATGGTGATGTCGTTGCCGACGAGGATTTGCTGGTTCTGCTTCCTGGAAAGTACGAGCATTGCTCACTCCTGATGAAAAGACTGAGGTCAAATAGAGTGACCTCGGGGCTCCGCCGTGAGCATTTTTTGCCAACCGGTCGAAGATTTCACCGATTAATACGGCAAGTTGATCGAAAAGGTTTCGGGAAAGCAGGTTACGACGAGGATATTTTTTCGCTAGCAGTGGACAAACAACTTTTATCGCAACCGGTTACATGGAATCGCGGCTGTTCAATTTGTCCCTTAACCGCGCTGCCAGTTCGTACTGTTCGGTCGAAATCGCATCGGCAAGTTGTTCTCTCAGAGTCTTGCCAACGTCATAGCGGTTGCGCAGGTTCTCGCGGAACTCATCCAGTCGCTGAACCAGTTCGTCTTCTTCGAATTGCTCTTCTGCTTCATAAACCACGAACAGTTCATGCATCTTTTTCAGCCCGCGATTGACTTCCTCGATCGCCAGTTCCGGGCCGTTGTCGCCCTGCAGCCTTTCCAGCGCTGCGGCCTGAGTGCGGTGATACAGCACAAACGGACG
>CAMYKF010000747.1:2396-14339 GCA_947258905.1 uncultured Pirellulaceae bacterium
CTTGACGAATTGTTTCAGCTGCAGCCAGCAGACGCGGCGATGGTAGAACTGCACGAATTCCCGATCGACTTCCATGCATTGTTCCTCGTCCAGCACCATGGCATCGTCGCCGGCGGCGACGGTTCGCAAGTGGTCCAGAAAAGTCGTCTTGCCATGGGGCTGGGAACCATCGGGCCTGCCATTGGTTTCCAACTGCAGCAATCCCATATCGACACGCATTTGCAGCACCGTGCGATCCGGAAGCTCCAGTTCGCGCACATTGAACCCGAGCGGATCGAACTCCCAGCCGCTCAGGATTTCATCGATATCTTCATTTCGGGACATGGATTCAGCCAGCTGCCGCGGTCAGCAAAACCAGATTTATTGCCACAACAACGTATCATATCCGGCCGTCTTGCGCACAGGCGGATAGCACCGTTGGTACTTCAATTGTAGCACTGAATCCGACGTCCCACGCGGGGAGAGAAGTTCAGGGGTTTCGTTTCAATTGCAGTTCGTACTGTGGTGTTTCGACGGACGGCTGTGTCGAGTCATCGATAACGTACAGTCTGGATACGGCTTGTCGTTCCGCCAGTTCGCGGCGAACGCTCCGCAGTTCCAGCCAAAGGGCCGCGCCGCCAAGTAACACCCAAATGCCGGCTTCCGGGAATTGTCCGCGAAGTACCAGAATGGTGGCGGGAACCAGCAGCCCCGCCAGACAAATAAGGTAAAACGTCCACCCGCGAAAACCCCGTGGCATCGGCCACCTCGATTTGGACGATTCGTCAAACCATTGAGCGCTGGCAAACATCTTGTTATTGACCTCGATGCGTTCGATGAGTTTTGGCTGATTCGCCACCGCGACGAATACCCGAGGAAGTTATTCGGTGCACCGCGTCGAATATTTGCCAGGCGATGGCGGTTCCGGAAAAAAAATTCGCAGGTTGCTTGCAGGATGTGTGGGTTGGTCTCCACATGTTGTGGGTAGGGTCTCCTGACCAAGCCACCTGGGGCAGACCGTCGGGTGGGGCGGGTCGGGAGACCCGCCTGCAACGCGAGGGGGCCAGACCCGCCCACAACGGATTGCCACATGGGGCTGGCACGACCGGACTAATCCAGACCTTGTCGCCGCCGCTTCTTTTCCGATTGCCGGCGTTTTTGGTCCAGCCGGCGCTGTTTGGCTCTCCTGGACACTTTGCGGGGCTTGCGTTTTTTGGGAGCTGTCGCCACGGACAAAATCATTTCACGGAGCTTGTTGAGTGCATCGCCAACGTTGCGGCCCTGGTCCCTGAATCGTTGACTGAAAATCACCAGCTCGCCAGCGCCGGTAATTCGCCGCGAATATTTTTTGTGGAAGCGTTCCTTGACGTCGTCCGGCAAATGTTCGCTGGCCAGCACGTTCCAGCGCAACTGTACCTTGGTGTTCAGCTTGTTGACATTCTGACCGCCGGGTCCGCTGGACCGGGAGTAGCGAAAGCTGAACTCGCGCAAGGGAATCGAGATCTTGTCGTTGACTTGTAACATGGGCTGGTTTCGAGAAGATGGTCGGCATCAGTGAGAGCCGCAACAATCTTCGTCCAGGGACCTGAAACAGGCAAATCCATGAATCGTCGTTTTCTCGGGCTCGTTTTGCTTGCGGGCGGCTGGCTGGCCATGACCGCACCGGCAGACGGCTTGTTTGCGCAGGATACCTGGTCCCGGCCCGGCGTGGATTGGGCTGATTTTCTGGGGCCCCAGCGCAACGGAAAATCGCCTGAAACAGGATTGCGTTTTGACTGGAGTGATCGTCCGCCCCGAATTGTCTGGAAGCATCGGATCGGCGAAGGCTATGGCAGCGGGTCGGTGGCGGACGGTCGGTTCTTTCACTTCGATCGAGATGAAGACCAGGCCCGCCTGACGGCCCTGCATGCCGAGACCGGAGAAATCCTCTGGCGCAGGACCTACGCAACCGATTACGTGGATATCTATGGATTCGATGGCGGGCCGCGCAGCTCACCCGTTATCGACGGCGACCGGGTCTACATTTACGGCGTCGAAGGCATCCTGCATTGCCTCAATGCCATGACTGGCGAGGTGATCTGGAAAGTGGACACGGGGCAGCGCTATGGCGTGATTCAGAATTTTTTTGGCGTGGGCAGTACGCCGCTGATCCATAACGATCTGTTGATTGCGATGATCGGTGGCAGTCCGGAGGATTCGCAAGACATACCCCTGGGCCAGCTGGGTCGGGTCGTACCCAATGGGTGCGGTATCGTGGCATTTGACAAGCTGACTGGCGAGGAGCGCTATCGGACGATCGATGATCTGGCCAGTTATTCCTCTCCGGTCGTGGCCGATATTGGCGGACGTACAGTGGGTCTGGCATTGTGCCGATCCGGATTATACGCGTTTGTCCCGGACAGCGGCGAAGTCCAATGGGACGTGCCCTTCCGTGCCACGAAATTCGAAAGTGTCAACGCGAGCACGCCAGTCGTATTCGGCTCGCGAATTCTGATTACAGAGTCCTATGGAATCGGTGCAGCGGTCCTGGACGTGGCCGATGGCCAGCCAAAATTCGTGTGGGCTGACGAGCGTTTGCGGGATGCGGCACTGGCTTGCCACTGGAATACGCCAATTGTGCACGACGGGCTGGCGTGGGCCAGTCATGGCGAACGGATGCCGACTGCCGAGTTGCGTTGCGTTGACCTGGCGGATGGCACGGTGCGCTGGACCGAGCCCGGGTTGACCCGCAGCAGTCTGACGTTGGCAATCGGCCACTTGATTTGTCTGGGCGAGAACGGCCGCCTGCTCGCATTGCGACCGGATGCCGAACGGTTCTCAATCACCGGTGAAGTGGACCGCGAACACTTGCGGCTGACTGGTCCCTGCTGGGCCGCACCGCTGGTATCGCACGGTTACCTGTATGCGCGTGACAAGGGCCAGATTGTTTGTCTGGATATCCGTGACGAATAAGCCCGTTCACGGCAGCGAGAGGGAATACGCCAAACGCCAGGCACACTGACTCTGGCATCAAGTTGCCGATGAACTGGCGGTTCGTTGCCGTTCGCGTTGCAGATGAGCAAAACTGGTCAGTGCATGGTCGAGCATCTTGCGATAACGCTCCTGTCCCATCAGTGGCCCGTGTACCTCGACCTCATAGAATCCCGTATAGCCGTTGTTTTCCAGTTCGTTGAACCACGTTTGCAGCGGGATGTTTCCATCACCAGGCTGGCAGCGGCACGGTTGATTCAGATGATCGGTGCGGTCGGCCAGTTGCACCAGTGCCAGTCGCGGCATCAGCTGTTTGATGTTCTCAAACACGGTGGTGTCCGAGCCCGCATGGTACAGGTCCAGCACCAGACCCAGCTCGCGGGGCAGGTAACCATCGGCAAAGGCCATGGCCTGCTGAAAGCTGTCGAACACGGTCCAGTCGGGCGATTCGTTGCGACACAGCAATTCCATAGCCAGTGACACTCCAAAATCATTGGCAATCGGCAGCAGTCGCTGGATGGCAGAGTCAAACAGTCGCCGGGCATGCCGTCGCGTGTGGCCTCCCCGGTTGCCCGGATGCAAGATCAGACATTCCGCGCCGATCTGGGCAGCGGTGCGGATCGCCAGCACTGCGTCTTCGATGGCATGTTCGTGTGACATGCCGCAGCTGCCGGTAAAGCCGCCCGCCCACGACAGACTCGAAACATGCAGATCGTTGACGTACAGCATATCGACGGCAGAATCGCCATCGAAGTCAGAGAACTTGGTCCGCCAGATGCCGATGTTTTGAATTCCGCGGCGGGAATATTCTGCAATCTCCTGCTCCAGTGACCAACGATAAGTAGAAAATTCGCTGATCGATAGCCGCGTCATCGTGTACTCCGTGGGTGCGATTAATCAGGCGGGCGTCGCAGTCTCTCCGAGATTCGGCACAGTATGTGACGCAGACCGAATTCTGTAAACATGGAATTCAGTCACTGTGCCGGTGAAAATTTTTTGCAAGGTCAATTGCCAAATAAAAGATTTTAGTTGCAGCAAATTTTTTTTATTCGGTTGCATCAAGTGCAAGCATGGGCCGGAATTTTTTGCGTTAAAGTTTGGACAAAATCACGCTAATCGCTAGAATACCCGAGCAACCGAGACCTACATCATTCGCTTCATCGACAGCAATCTCTTGGCCGGTTCGCCTTTTCAGTACCGGCGCATGGAAACGGAGTCCGGCGATGAAACAAACGGTTGATTCAGGATCCCCAGGCCAGGGCCGCTTTAGCGATGCCGATATCTCGCATCGCGTCACGTCTTACCTTTGTTATCAGGGGCTGGGTGACATTGCCCAGCTGGATGTGGAGGTGCATGACGGCGTGGTCACTCTTTCGGGAGTGGTGCAGGATGGCCAAGAGAAACAGGTTGCCGTGAATGCCTGTCAGCGCGTGGCGGGAGTGCTGCACTTGATCGATCAATTACAGGTGCAGCGGGGCGTCTGACAAGCAGCACAAGGTAGCCGGATCCGCAAGAATTCGGGGGCCACAAATTTTGTAGCCGGATTCGCAAGCATGCGGGCCACGCCGCCACCGGAACTACGCGAAGTTTTGCAACGTCGGCCAGGTGCCAGATCATGTAGCCGGATTGGCAAGGATGCGGGCCGGAACCGCCCGGCCCGCGGCCGTGTTCGATGTTCGTTCGTCGTCGGCGTGGAACTATCGCAAGTTCCAGGCTTCCAGCCAGAACTGGCCGCCACGTTGCATGCCGTGATTCTTGCGCAGGTGCTCGTCAAAATCGGGCAAGTGGCCGGCACCGTAGAAGATACCCAAATGCGTTTTGCCGCTTTCAATTTGCTCCATCATGACCTGCAGGGCCTTGCGATTGCGGTGGTGAATAATGGTGGACCCGTCGCGGCCCTCGAAAATCACCATGCCGGATTCGAGATCCTGCATCTGGTCGGCCATGATTCGTCGCAGTTTGGATTCGCGGTCACTGGAGAACATGGCCATCAACAGCGAGGCGTCACTCATTTCGCTGTTGGTGCTTTGCATGGCCATACTTTGACCGACCGCTCGCAGGGCCATTTTGAAAACGCTCTCGTCGTTCTTCTCCATGCTTTCCCCGAATTCTTCCGGGGTCATATCGGCATGCACAAAATTGTCGACGGTGTAATCGATGTGCTCCAGCTGGAATTCCAGACCCAGAACTGATTGCATGCCCTGTTGCAGGGCCGCCACCGGGTTCATGCCGCCACCGTCGCCGCGTCCGCCCCTGGGGATGACAGTACCTTCAGGCGCCACCAGTTCGTACAACAGGGCGTCGTATTTGGTGAAAAGTTCGTTAAGTTTCTCGTAGTAATCCTGTTCGCCGATATGCACCACGCCGATCAGATCGACAGTGACTCGCTCGCCATCGGCGTTTTTGGTGACGTACCGGGTCACGGACGTTTCCATGGCTAGCGGATTATCATCGGCATCGCGGCGAATTCGCATGAACCGTCCGATGTCCATGTCGTCAGCCCACTTCTCGTGCTGGACCGCATCGTCCTGGGCCGTTTCTTCCTGTTGCGAGGACTGCTTTTCTGCAGTGGCCTGTGCCCAGGCCAGCTGGTGGCAGGTGCCGATCAGCAGAAACAACAGGGCAGATCGAAGAATGGGTTTCATGCGATTTCTCTCAAGGGGATTTGAAAGCGGGGCGGCGGCCACGGCCGCGATGACTGATTGAAGTATAGATTATCCGGGCCGGCAGTAAAATTCGTACTGAGTTGCCACGTCGCCGGGGCTTTGGTTTGGTGGATTTTCTAACCCGGATTTTGTCCCTTGAAAACGGTCACTTCACCACCCTGCGACAAGAGGACAAAATTGGGCTGACCCAGATACCGCTGGAATTCGTCGCCCAGCAGGCTGCGGATGTTACAGTCAAAGGAGCCGGACGAGGCATTCCACACCAGCCAGGGAGTCTGCCGGATCTCGTGCACCTGAATGCCGTCGGATGTGATCTGGATCCGGCGATTTTGCTGCAGCACAAACTCTTCCTTGGACCCCGCCTCCCCTTTGCTGGCCACCTGACGGGCCTTCACCATAAAGTGACTTTCCGAATCACCAAAGTTCCAGCGGTAATCGGCCGAGGGCAAGGCATCCCGTCGCGCTTCCTCGAATCCGGAGGTGACGCGTTTGGCGGAAATCAACTCCTGCGGCTGGCCCGTAAGAAATTTCAACAGCCCTCCAGCCATCTTGCTGGACACAAAGCTGCGTAGCACATAATGGCCACGCAGCGTCTGGCCACCCGAGTCGCAACTTACGTACGTGCGAAAGTCAATCTGCTCGAAGCCGCGGAACAGACCCGGCGGCAATCCCCAGGGCCTGAACCGACGCACTCGTTTGGCCATCATGGTCACCAGCGTGTGGTCGTTGTAGTGATCGATGGACAACTGCTCGGGCAAGTGCCGCCGGATGACACGCGGATCGACCTCGAAATTCATTGCCACGACTTCGCGCCACTGGCACTTGTACCGCGTTTTAAGCCTCGGGGATGTGGCGGGCATGCAGGGAAATCGGCTGGAGATCAGGGAAGTTGGTTTAGCTCAACCCACTTCGCTCTGGCTGCCTCGCGTTTTGCACTGGATGCAAAACCGGACAGATGAAACGGAAGTGGTTGATCGGCAGGATGCTGGCCAATCTGGTCGTAGCCAAAATCGGCCCAGCCGTGTGGTGACAGGTGAATCATGGCCGCCAGTGCAACATCGCCCACAAACGTGGTATAGGTTTCCGACGCGTTCTCAGTATTGCGGCGGGAACCGCGCTGCACCAGTAACGAATCACGAACATGTTGCGCCAGCGTTTCCAGGTGGCCGGCATCGCCCCAGTTCGCCAGAATCTGAATCGCATCACAACGGGTCTCCCCCGTCATCATCCGGAATTCGGCGTGGTTCAGACAGGCAACTGCCGGCACCACGGCTTCGGGCAAGTTGTATTCCCGGGCAATCGACAATCGAGAAGCCACAGTTGCGATTGCCGGGTCGTCGTACAAAATCCAGGCCAGCAGCGCACGGCGGTGCAATTGGCCAAATCGCTGGTTATTCATCATCTGCTGAATTTGCACCAGGCGGTATATCGGAGCGAAGTCGCGATTTTGGAAGTCGACGGGGACGTCCGGCTGTTCCGGATTCTGCGTAAACACGTCATGCACCAACAGGGAAAACACGACGGCCAGCCCGGCATCGAGTCGGGTTTGTTGTTGTTGCGATTCATTCACCTGCTCGACCACTTCCCGCAGCAGGGCCAGCGCCGGTTCGCCACCGGCGTAGCGGTCCAGCAGCTTGCCATGTGCATCGTAGATTTCGGCAAACCGGCGGCGGTGCTGCGGGGAATCGCCCTGCAGTTCCAAAAACAACTGCCAGCCGGGCAAGTCGACTTGTCCGTCGAGGAATCGTCTGAGTTGAAGCCCGAAGTAGTCGTTGCGAATGATTCTGATGATGCGAATTACACGCAATCGCAATTCACTCTCGCCGGCGTGACGGCTGGCTTCCAGCTGCGGTAACGCATCGATGCCAATGCCCAGCAGCTGCACTTCGCAATCCTGTCGCACGTGAAAGTTTTCGTGTGTTAACCCGTGGATCAGCGAGCGGATTTGATCATCGTTCGACGACTCCGCTGCCCGCGTCTGGGCGGCTGCGGGCATGGCCGCGCACAGCATGATCCACACCGCCAGACAGGCGTAATACGGAGCGATAAAAAGATTTGCGGTACGCTGCATCGTCCTCAGGCTTTGCTCCTGTGAGACACTGTCAATCGATTATAGACCGCCGGAAACCGCAATGTAGCTCGTTCGAGTGTTTTTGCGGTTGGCCCGCACATGCCCCGCAACCGGGCAGTGTCTGCCGTGGGGGACCGTTTCGCCCGTCTGGAATACCGGGTTTTGCAAAAAAAAATCGCGCTCCTTCTCATCGACGTCGACACAAATCGAACTTTACCGCTAGGATAAATACATAGACCGGGTCAGTAATCAGGAGGCGACATGCGACGGCTGTGCAAATCGATCGGGCTGCTGCTGGTCGCTTGCGGTGTGTACGGGTTCGCGGAATGGGCCAGCGCCCAGCAACCAGCTGCGAACCAGGCCGGTGAACAGGCCGACATTGCCCAGCACGAAACGGACATGACTCGGGTCGCCCGCATTCTGTGGATGTTGTCGCATAACGGCTTTGACCACCTTCGCAACGAATCGGTGATGCTGGGTGAACGCTGGAAACAGTCCCAAATTGAACGCACCGTGCAACGGATCCGCGACATCGGCATCTCCATTGAGGAACTGCCAACCTATGGCGGAGGATTCGGACGTGTCATTATTCGCGAATCGTTCGAACCGTCCGTTGAGCCCCCCGACATCACACTGGATGAACCCGACGGGAGCGCATCGGAATCCGCTCCTCCGGTGCTGGCTCACGACGAATTACTGAAACGCGTCAGTGAAATCGTGGCTGCCTCCGATGATGAAACTCGAGATCGGTTCACCGAGGAAATCGCTTCCTCCAGTGCCGCTCCGCCCGCCGATGCAACCGCGGCTCAATCAGGTGCCGATGTCGTCGTGATTGATGGCCGCATGGTGGCGATTGGCCGGGATGGCGCCGCGGTATTGCTGGATGAAGCGCAGCAAAACGCCTACATAATCACGATTGATGAAGGATTCGATGGTTCGCCGGCCGAACTGGATTTGCTCCGTCTGCTGCCAACCCTGCAGCAAGTTACTATCTCCAATCGCACGATTGACCAGCCGATGCTGGATGTGTTGCGCGAACTGCCCACCACACACAATTTGACGATCACCGATTGCCAGTATGATCTGGAGCAAGTGCTGAGTCTGATGCGGGCGCGCAGCGATATGTCGATTACCGCTCAGGGACACCAGGCATTTCTGGGCGTGACCCTGGAAAACTCGGCCGGTGGCGATGGCTCGGTCTGCGTCGTTTCGTCAGTCGTCGATGGCACAGCCGCGGACGAAGCCGGATTGCGGGTCGGCGATGAGATCAAGTCATTCAATGGCCAGGACGTATTCACGTTTCAGGAACTGATCGTGGCCATCGGCAGCCGGCAACCCGGCGACACCGTGGCCCTTGACGTTCTTCGCGATGACGAGTCACTGGACATCGCAGCCACGCTCAAGGAACGACCGCCCGGCCAGTAAAGTAATACGTAAATTGCGCGCCCGCGACTACAGCGCGAATGCCAGGATGTAAAACACCCAGCCGGTGACGGCTGTCATGACCAGCAGGACGGCCGACGTCCAGCCCCAGAATCGGTGCCGCGCAGAGTACTCGCAGGGACGCGGATCCGCAGGAATCTTATTCAGTGCCATCACAATCGTGTAGATCCATACCAGCGGTGTGGGAATGGCAAATACCAGATGCACCCACAACGCAACGTCCACCACGCCCGACTGGTACCAGGCGGACTCGGCGGCCAGCGTCCGCCACGCGGTAAACAATCGCACGTCCACCTCGAACGCGACAACCGTGACCAGCAGGATTACTGCCGTTACCAGCTGGATTTGCTTGTGCAGACGAAACCGACGACGCGATCGCACCAGGTAAATACTCGCGCCCAGCACGACCACCAGCGCCACCATCGCCACGACGACAAAATCGAGCATGAATGAGGCACGAGTGGGAAGGAATCCCGAACTGGTCTGGGCCAGAGTTGTGATCAAGCTGGAAATTCCCCCGGGGTCATTTCAATTAGCCAACCGGCGTTTGGCTCAACGCCCGCGTCAGCGGCACACAATCGATGACCAACATTCTACCGATTGGCATAACCGGACCGTCAGGGGGAGTGCAACCCGGGTCAAACAACTGTTTGAGTTGTGCCTGGTCTCTGATTAGACTGTTGCTCTTTCGGGCGATCTGCGTCGCCAGTTTCGCTAACTCAACAACAGGCAATCCGCTGATTCATGATCGATTTCAACTCACACACCACTGACAATGGCACACTGGTTATACGCCTGGGCGGCAGCCTGGATGCGGAAAGCACCGAATATTTCTTTGATTGCGTCAAGGACGAAATCGAACGCGGCCGCGACCACATTGTCATCAATTGTGCCGATCTCGGATTCATCTCCAGTGTCGGACTGGGCGCACTGGTGCGGGCCAGATCACGTGTTTCCAAATCCGGTGGCGAGATTTATTTTGCCCGCATCAGTGCCCGGATTCTCGAGGTCTTGCGGCTGACACGGCTGGACAAGGCCTTTGACATCTATCCCACCGAACACGAAGCGATCGCTGCGATGGAACAGGCGTAAAAACGGCTGCCGGGCGGTGAAGCCGCAATTCCCGACATCTGACCCCGGGCTCATTCGGGCGTGTCGACGGGATCCCGGAACTCTGCTGATTCCGGTGTTGTTGTGGTTGTGACCGCATGGGCTTGTCGAAATCGTTGGCGATCCTCGCGGTCGATGTGCTGATCGGGCAGGAACGTGGACACCAGAAGTGTCAGCATCACGACGAACAAGATTACCAGCAACGTATGCTGCATGGCCCGGACCGAGGCGTCATCAAAAATCAACGGCAGACTCTGCCTGACGTTTTCCGGCAGGTCGGCAAAGAACTCTTGCTGCCCGGCCTCGGTGTCCAGGTCGGGCGCATCCTCCAACTCCACGATCACGCTTTGCCGTTGCTCCCAGGAAAGCGACAGGTTGGCCTGACGGCTGATCTGGTGCACCGCGCTGCTGTAAAAGAACATTAACAACAATGATCCGATGACGGCGGTTCCCAGTGAATTTCCCAGCTCGCCCACGGCGTTGTTGACTCCCGACGCCTCCGACGTATCCTCCCGCCGCACACTGGACAGGGTCAAATTCACCAGCTGGGCCATGATCAGGCCCATCCCCGCGCCCATGACGGTTACGGGAACCAGGAAGGTGCCTATAGTCATTTCGGTGCTGGTGACGGCATAGTTGTAGAGCAGACCAATCGCCAACAGGATCAAGCCAATCTGAATCAAGGTCTTGGGCAGGATTCGATCGCTCCAGCCGGCCGTGGCCATCGACACCAAAAACAACGATACGGAAAACGGCAGCAGGGCAAGTCCGCATTGAAAGGCCGTGAAACCGAGTACCGCCTGCATGTAAATCGGCAATACGAACAACATCCCTGCGAGGAAGACGGAACGGATCATATACATCGATACGCCGGTAACAAATCGGGCGTTGCTGAGGATGCGAGTGTGGACCAGCGGTGCCCTGCCCGCATCCTCACGACGCTTTTGCCAGTGCACAAACGCCACCAGCAGGATCAGTCCAGCGAGAATCAACAACGGACTCGGCGACAGTCCAAGCGGATTAAATTGCACGCCGAAGACTTCAAATGGCCGCCGGGCTTCCCACCAGCCGTAGCGGCCCGCCACCAGAAAACCCAGAACCAACACCAGCATACCCAGGGAAGACAGAATGACTCCCCACCAGTCCAGCAAGGCGCGACTGCCCTGCTCTGCTTGCCCCTGAATCCGGGTGATCAAGGGCAGGATCGCCAGCGCGACGACAATCTGTCCGCCGAATCCCCAACGCCAGCTGAAGTAGGTGGTCAGCAGACCACCCAGGATCGGGCCAACGGCGGCCGCCGTCGCCTGCACTCCGGCCAGCACGCCGAACGCAATCGCGCGGTCCTTGCCCGAGTAGTTGGCACTGACCACGGTGAAGGCCGCCGGTACCAGCAACGCTGCCCCTACTCCTTCCAGCAACGACCAGCCAAACGCCAGCGCATTGATATTCCAGCTGATCGCAGCGATCAGCGTACCCGCACCATACAGGACAACGCCAGCCAGGAAGGCGGCGCGAATCCCGATGATTGAACCCAGCTTGCCGCCGGTCAGCATCAGCGCCGCCATGACCAGCGAATACAGCGCGATCACACTTTGCACCGAGCTGACGTTAGTATTCAGGTCGTTGACGATAGTCGGCACGGCCACATTCATCATTGTGGAATCGACCACAACGATGAACATCGCCATGCAGGCCGCGATCAGC